>NZ_JCACKO010000156.1:0-23822 GCF_059505445.1 Brasilonema angustatum
CATACTTATGGTCAGATTATACTGGTCTACCTGATTGGGGTGAATTGGCAGCGATCGCTGCTGAAGCTTTGTTTCCACAATTAGTACTTTTAAAAGTGTTACTCCAGATCAAACGACTTCGACAATTGGCTCGCAAAAATGGTTTAGACCTTGCTGTCAATGGCTGGCAGTATGGGTAATTGAGAATGGTGCAAGATCTCAGTTAAAACGGACTCTTGTTAGTCTTTTAGTCCGTTTTAACGGACTTAAGCTATTAGCCTGGAACTTAAGTTCCAGGCGTACTCCGGTTAGGTGCAAGATGTGAGCGCCCAACGGGCGCGATTAACGCTCCCGCAAAATATGAAACAAGCACATTTTTATAAGATTTCTCAAAGCCTTACTGTATAACGGTTCTAAAATGTGCAAGTTAGGAGATGAGTAAGTTTTAATCCCGCTATCGAAAGTGATTCTGACTCCTGACTCAGGAATTGCTGAATTCTTTTTTAAATCTTACTCAACAAACTTCGGTCTTGCCTTTTGAGTAGACTGTATCTGTTGTTCTAAAGCTACCCAATCTTCCTGCTCAACGAAATGAATCAATTCATCTAGATTGTGACGATATTGCTGGAGTGAATTGAGCAAGCAGGCACGATTGTACCGCGCCATCATCAGCCCTAATTCTGGATTACCGCCACCAACACGACTTGTATCTTTAAAGCCAGAACTAGCAAACTTCTGGGCTAATTCCAGCACATTCGTGTCGGTTTCACTCATACAAGCAGCAATCAACGAGGAACTAACCATCACGGGTAAATGTGAAATCCAGCTGACTGCTCGGTCGTGCTCTTCTGGAGAACAATGATACAGAGTCGCCCCAAGTTCATGTACAATTTTTTCTACGATTGTGATTGCATCTGGTGGTGTCGTTTCTGTTGGTGTCAGGACATAAGGTTTTTTTTCAAATAAATTGGGGATAGCTGCTTCTATACCACTATCGGTTCTTCCCGCCATTGGGTGTCCACCGATAAAATTGTCCCAGAGGGGAGCGATCGCCTTAACTATCGGTGTTTTAACTGAACCGACATCAGTGACAATTGTATGAGAAGCCAGATGAGGCATGAGCTGCTCTAATGTGGGAACAATAAGCCCTATGGGTGTACAGATAAATACCACTTCGGCTTTTGCTAGCAGGCTGATGTCAACTGACGCTTCATCTGTGCTACCAAGGGCTATTGCTCGCTTACAGGTTGATTCTCGTCGGCTAACGCCTAAAATATGATGTCCTTGCGATCGCAAATCTAAACCTAAGCAGCCACCTATCAGTCCAAGTCCTAAAATACCAATATTCATCTATTTGTCATTTTGAGATTTTATATCATGTATATTTTGCACCTTGGTGATCAAAAACTATAAATCTGGAGCGAGAAAGCGGATTTTTCCATGCACGTGCTTTTTACGAGCAAGGATTACATTATATAAGTCATGAGTGAGCGGTTAGTCATTAACAGCTAACAACATTCAAAAGGAGGAAGAAACATGCGTAGTACTTTTAATAAAATGATCGGCAAGACGCGCTATGTGGTCTGTCGTATCATGTTACATTTAAGTGGATCTGAGGTAGCACCTATTTTGGGAGTTTTAAACCGTGCTGCTAGGGAAGCCATAGATACCGATGGTGACATAGAAGTTTTGGGAGAAGGATTGGTAGAAATCTGCCAAACTCTACTGCAATACGATGAATATTGGCTTTCTGCTGCTAATGAAGGTGACGTATTTTGGAGTGAAGGAGAGGCGGGAGACTATGTAAATGAATTATTTACAGACTCCGCTCAACGTTACCTCAGTGAACCAGATTTTGGTTCTGACTCAGGGTATGATGAACCTTTATCTCTTCCTGTAACGCGCAATGTCGTGATCATGATGACAATCGCTAGCGAAGGAGAAGTCCCTGATTTAGAAACTGACTTGGCTAATATTACGGCACTTAAGGAAGGCTTTAAAGCTTTAATAAACCTACACTACAAACATAAATTGCGGGCAATTCAGGTGCATTTTTCACCAGCTCGATTGGGCGATGAACTCACCAACGACCAACTCTTGCAATATTACCCGGAATTAATTCCGTTGTAATTGGTTGGGTTGTCCGTACCAACCACCCTAGTAAGAAATTGTTAAGCTCGGAGATAGGATGATAGTCAAATGTTCATGACAATCGTGCGTAAACTAACAGCGGTTTTTTTGGCCTTGAGTTTGTGTGTAACAACTGTCTCCTGCGGTGGTGGGAGATCAGATCAAACTACACCTCAAGCTAGTAATACCACTCAAACGACAACAGCAACCACCAAGCTAAATGATGGTCAGTATCCTGTACAGCAAGCTACCTACAACGATGCTGACGGGGAGTACACGTTGTTTTTACTCAACGCTACGCCCCCAAGTTTTAAAAGCCAAAATTTACAAATGGCGCGGCTGACTGATGATGAGGTCAAACAAGGGAAGAAAAGTTATCTAAAGGTAGAGAATGGACAGCCAGCTTTATATTTAACAGAAGACTTCAAAATTGCGTACGTCCACAACGTTACTGAGACGAAAACCAATCCCCAAACTGGACAACAGGAAACAGTAGTCGTCCGTCAACAGAATAGCTTCTGGGCACCTTTTGCTGGTTCTGTTGCTGGTGCTATAGCGGGACAGGCAATTGGTAACATGTTGTTTAGACCCCAACATTATGTACCACCTGTATACCAGCCTGGTGGAGTGCTGACTGGCTACGGTGGCTATGGTAGTAGCTATGGCGATGCGGTTAGTAGTTACCGCAGCCGCTATAATGCAGCCCCAGCAGTAGAGAGAAACCGTACTGCTTTCCGTAGCACAGGCACAATTAGAAGGTCATATCCTGGTGATTCTTCAACTATACGACGGACTACCCCAAATACGGGCAGTCGCTCGACTGGTTCTGGCTTTGGCGGAAGTACCCTAAGACCTTCTGGTAACTCTAATATCAGACGCAGTCCTAGCGGTAGTGGTTTTGGTAGTGGCGGTCGTTCGCGAGTCCCCCGTTCAAGTGGTTTTGGTAGAAGGCGGTAGAAAAGTCGGCAGTTAACCACAATAATTGAAAGAACCCCTTCCCGTTACTGGAAGGGGTTTTTTAGATGATTGAAAATTGACTTATTGGATCTATTATGCTATGGCAACCACTGGCTGCTGCCAACGCCCAACTGCCTTACCAATCACCGCAAGTTCTTCCATCAAACTGTCGAAACGTTCGGGTGTGAGAGATTGTGGTCCATCAGATAAGGCTTTTGCTGGGTTGGGATGAACTTCAATCATCAAAGAATCGCATCCACAGGCGATCGCCCCTAAACACATTGAAGGGACATATGTCGCCCAGCCCGTACCATGACTAGGATCAACCATAATTGGTAGGTGAGTTAGTTTGCGTAGCACTGGCACCGCTGACAAATCCAAGGTATTTCTAGTGTACTGGCGGTCAAAAGTGCGGATACCACGCTCACACAAAATCACATTTGGATTTCCTGCTGCTAGAATATATTCCGCCGCCATTAACCAATCTTCAATAGTTGCAGACATTCCTCGCTTGAGAAGAACTGGTTTTGGTTGTGCGCCTACTTTTTTCAACAGCGAGAAGTTCTGCATGTTTCTTGCCCCTACCTGGACAACATCTGCGACTTCTGCGACTTTATCCAACTCTGCACTATCCATAACTTCTGTAATAATGCCCAGCCCAGTTTCTTCTCGCGCTTTTACCAACAATTCCAAAGCACTCTCGCCGTGTCCTTGGAAGGCGTAAGGCGAGGTTCGGGGTTTATATGCGCCACCACGCAAAAAGTGTGCCCCGGCAGCTTTGATTCGCCGCGCCGTTTCTACGATCATTTCTTCATTTTCTACTGAGCAGGGACCTGCAACAATAACCACAGGATGGTGTTCACCAAAAGGAACTGGTCCATTAGGAGTGTCAACGATGACTTCAGAAGATTCTCCATGTCGAAACTGACGGCTAGCCCGTTTGAAAGGCTGTTCTACTCGCAGCACTTGCTCAATCCAAGGGCTAACTTCTTGAATTTGTAGCGGATCTAAGTCAGCGGTGTCACCAACAAGACCAATTACTACCTTATGCTTACCAACAATTTTTTCTGCTGTCAGTCCCCAAGTGCCAAGTTCCTCGCCCAGACGGTCTATTTCCGCCTCAGGGGAACCAATTTTCATGACTATAATCATGCTAAAATTCCTGCCTAGTTGAGTCCTAGCTGAAAATATTCTAGATGAATCAGTGGTTTCAAATTAGAAAGCGTGAGCAACCAAAATTAACTTTTCAATATAGCGCTCACTAGTCCCGTTATTGAAGATGTTCTGTCTCAAAAAATTCATCAATTTTGAATTTGTAATGTTGAAGTTACAAAATTTAAACTTCAACATTATTTTTTTTGATATTTACCCAACGTCACAGTGATTTGCTCACTGAATACTGCTCGTCAAACGTTTTTTTGGCGAGTTTCACGCCAAGCTGCTATCATTCGTTCCCAATTAGTCGTGAACTCATTCCAGCCCAGCCAACCTCCAACTCTGTGTTCATCCCAAGAGGCAGAGAGAACACCATAAGTTATCCCCAACACCCCCAAACCAAAAAAACCCATGTTCACGAGTAAGACGGCGATGGGGGCTAGTTTAATTCCAGCATAAATCAATAGGAAGTAACTCACAATCAGGGTGCTGATTCCCAAAGCTGTTGGCACACCACAAAAAACAGCCACTCGGCGAATCATTCGTTGGCTAATAACTTTGGGTATAGCCATCTCTTCTTTGGTAAAAGATGGCTTCTTCTCGTCCTTTTTCCCAGATTCCTGCTTGGTATCTGGTTGTTTGCCTTTTGCTTTTGCGGGTTTTTGGCGCTTTTTGTTTGGTTCAAAAGGCAACTGACTGCGTTCAGATTCAGCAGACATAAGTACTAGTCTCTATCCACGAATGCCGAGACGACCAATCAAAGCTTGATAACGTTCTCGGTTTTCTTCCAGAATATAAGATAATAGACGCTTACGTTGACCAATAAGCTTCAACAATCCTCGACGCGAAGAATGATCTTTCTTGTTTGCCTGGAGATGTTCGCTAAGACGGATAATACGCGCTGTTAGCATAGCGACTTGAACATCAGCAGAGCCAGTATCGGTTTCGTGAACTTGGTACTGTGTCAGTATTTCTTGTTTGCGCTCTTGCGTTAAAGCCATGATCTAATCAATTTCTAAATGTATGCAGCAGTTTCCCATAATATCATAGCCATCCGGGAGCAGGCCTATTTTGCTAAAAGACTGGGTGATGAGAAATCGCAAAGGCGAAATCCAGCGACATGGAGTCATTTGAGAGTGTGCAGTTTAGTAAGACGAGGATTTTTAGATTTTTCCTACTGCTGGACAAGAATTTTGGCTTGGAATGACTCTATATCAATTCTGATGCCGTGTTTCCCAGCTTCGACATTATAATTACCAGTCCACTCATGCCATGTCCCTGCACAGGGGAAGTCAGGAATATGATATCCACTCTTGTTTTGATCGGAAAAATTTGCTATTACAACAACGCGAGAATCTTCTTGACTACGAACATATGCCAGTACTTTTTCGTCTAGACTCTCATGGAAAAATTCAATGTTCTCACTTTGCAAAGCAGAATTTTTTTTGCGTAACGCAATCAGTTTTTTATAGTATTCAAATAAATCCCGATTCTGGTCTTTTTCTAATAAAGACCATGTAATTTTTTGAGGCTGAGTGACAGTTTCACTTTTACGTTTGTGTTCTCCAAATTCTTCCCCCATCCACAGCATAGGTACACCCATTGCTGTTAGCAATAGCGCTGCTGCTAACTTGGCTCGTCTAAATGCATCTTCGTCAAAGATACCGCGATCGCCCAATTCTCTCAAAAGATGTTCACGGTCATGACTCGCTAAGTAATTGATTACGTTTATACTAGCCTCATAACCCTGTTTTCTTGGGTCTATAACCTCCTTGAGTTTTTCCGGTTCAAACATCTCACCGCAAATATGTGGAATCACAAAATAGCGAAAACTTTCATGCCAACAAGCATCTAGCGGTCCTGATGGAGTCGTCACTTTACTGCTATCAGGAATATGTTCAGCAACGTTATAAAACTGTTTAGGAATCGCACTTTTTTTAGCTTGTTTACCCACCCAATCTAAAAATTCATAGTTAGCTAATTGACGCACCGCATCAAAGCGAATTCCATCAATGTGATACTCCTGAACCCAAAACCGTATAATATCACCAACGTACTTCCATGCAGGCTTAACGTCTAACTTCTCGTCGTAGTTGTCATAGTTAAACTCCGGACCCCAATAATTACCTGGATCTTCCGGATAATGCATATATTCGTAATACCAATAATTCCTATCAATTAGCATTAACGGACATTCTTCATCCGTGTGGTTAAAAATTCCATCAAGCAAAACGCGAATACCCCTCGCATGGCACTCGTCTATAAATCGTTTTAAATCTTCTGTTGTGCCGTAGCTAGATTCTGTCGCGAAATAGTGACATACTTTATATCCCCAATTATAATCACCAAAGTGTTCATTAACTGGCATTAATTCAATAGCGTTAATTCCTAACTCATGCAGGTAATCTAATTTTTTAATAACATCTACATACTTTCCGTGCTGATCAGAGTCAACTTCGCCTCCAGTAAAATCAGCTACATGTATTTCGTATATCACTAACTCATTATTGTTTTGTAATTTTATATTGTCGTGTTGCCAAACATAAGTATCAACAATCTTTTTTCCATTTTGAATTCTTACGACACCGACTTTTAGTTTTTCATTAACCTCTGTTGCATAAGGATCAATAACATCTATCCATTGCTCTGGCTCAAATTGTGGACTCTTCGTTTGAATACGGAACTTATACTGATAGATATCATCCTCTAATTCTACTTGAGTACGGAAAAAGCCGTCATTTCCTTTTTCCATTGGTATTTCTTGCCACTCAGAAAAGGAACTAATTAAGGCAGCTTTTTGATTACGAGGAGCAAATAAATAAAATTCAAGATTAGTTGCCATTTAAACTACTTAATCAGTATAAGAAACTCAAATCAAGAATATACAAATATATTCTCATATCAAGATAAATCAATCTTCTTTCTTGAGTCACATTTATTTTTCTTAATAAATTATTCTCTCAGATACCTAATAATTTTTTGGTAGTTAGAATACACATTATATTTTTTGCCATTCGATGGAGAAAGAGGAATCAAAAGTAACAAAAAAGTGGGAACTAGCATTCTCTAATTCCCACTTGTTTGTCAATGCATTTGGTGAAAATATAAGTATTTTTTAAGCAGCGGGTACAGGGACAGTCGTTACAGTAAGACTATCTAGGATAGGCTTACGGGTTTTCAGGTCAAATTTGTATCCATGTGGTAGGATATGAAGCTTTGCTCCGCAAACTGCTAAAGGTTCATCTTTCAAAATCTCGCCAACGTTGCTGTGCACAACCTCTGAATCATCGATAACTGTTACACAACCTTGCCCAACGACTTCAAACTGGTTATCGGTGACTACCATAGCAGTGTTCTCATCAATACCAAATCCCAAAACAGCAGGCTGCTGTGCTAAAGCTGCAACCAAGCGTCCCAAGCGTCCGCGTTGTGAGAAATGTTGGTCTATCACTACTCCTGGGAGAAAAGCTAAACCAGGACCTAAGTCTACAATTTCCATTCGAGGGTTTGTCTCGGAGTCGCCTTCGACAATCATCACATCTGGCATGACAGCGGCTCCTGCGCTTGTACCTCCTACAACTATACCTTCAGAGAAGCGCTGATGAATAGCTGCATCTATTTCGGTATCCTTAAGAATACTTGTGATACGGGCTTGGTCTCCTCCAGTAAAAAATATACCTGTAGCTTTATTTATCGCTGCTAACCCTGTAGATGAAGACCCATCTTCACGGGTTTCAGTGTCAAGTATACGAACATCCTCAGCACCTAAGCGTTCAAACACTCTAATATAATTCTCTCCGACTTCTCTTGGCAGTTCTGTCGCGGCTGTCATGATCACAATTCTGGCTTTTGTACCCCCAGCGTAGCGAACAAACTCCCGAAGAATTTGGCAATCTCCCTCCTTATCTTCCGCCCCCCCAATAATGACTAGTTGTCGCTTAATCTCACTAGCTACCATAGAGCCTCCTGATACAAGTGGTCTATTTCTATAAAACATGATGATTTTAGTGTTAAAAACTACCATTTGGTAGAGAAAGATACAAAAAATTAATGCAGACTATAATATGCAAAGTAAACAACCACATATTTCTCTGTAAAAAAAGTAGAACTAGAGTAAAAATAGTGACTCTTTATTTCATTCAAGTTCAACTAAATAAATAAGGTCAAAAGTCAGAAACATTTAACTGTTATGACTTTTGACCCGTAAGAGGCTTGTATTAGCTTTTGTATAAATTTGAAAGGCAACTTTTTTAACTCATCCCACGACCATTGAAAATACCAAGATCACTGATTTATGGCTAGCGCCGAGCTACGCGAACAGCAAAAGCCGTGGGATAAGATAAACTATTTTAGGTTGACTTAACCTAACGTAATGTTTTCTTTTTGCAAGTTACGTATAAGTTCTCTCAGTACATCAGTTTGCGTTCTGCCTAGTTTTTCGCAGTAATTACGTAAGATTTCTTTCTCTAGATCATTCACTCGGAATGTAACAAAATTTGTTGGTTTTCCCATAGCACTGACAGTAATATATAGCCCATAGAAATATAGCACAGGTAGCATAACTGCGC
Source organism: Brasilonema angustatum (assembly GCF_059505445.1). Taxonomy (NCBI): domain Bacteria; kingdom Bacillati; phylum Cyanobacteriota; class Cyanophyceae; order Nostocales; family Scytonemataceae; genus Brasilonema; species Brasilonema angustatum. The sequence continues at coordinate 8,790 of NZ_JCACKO010000156.1, forward strand.
TTTACGTGACAAAACAAGTCTGTGGAATCCACATATCTTTATAGTGAGAACACCAAGAATACTTTGGACAATTCCATAACTCGCTGTGTTGGATACGGGTGCCAGCCCCTCAGATTTTGAGCGTGCCTCCTTGTAAAATCAGGATGGTTGTAAAAATCAAAACACCTCCCGATTTCAATAATGTTCCGGAGGTCTATCTGACTGAGTGCCGTATACTATTCATGGTGAGTTGTGGTGTTCTAGTTAAATCTCAAATACTCAATTCTTCAGAATGTTGGTCACCCTGTTGTGTTTCAAACAGTAACTCGCATAAAAAAGAACGTGCCTCTTCTAAAGCGAAATGCCTGGGTTTACCTTGATATACAATTTGATACTCATTACCGTCTGGACCATCTCCATATCCAGAAATGAGTTTGTGTTGGAAAGCTTCCTCAGCAAGATGCTGAACCTCTTTTCTGAGAACAGCTTTTGCGTTAGTCATACTTGCCGTCTCCTTAGCGCTTCTTAGTGCTTACTATTTATAAATTAACTAGTGTTTAATTGCACCCTTCAAAGGTTATATATTTAGGTACTAGTCAATAGCAATGGTTAAATGTTGATGCATCTGTTATTTTGACTATTGACTATTCACTTAGTATAACAGCTTAACTATATCTTTAGATAGCTGAATGTTCTTGGTGATACTGAGTACAATAATATTATATAAAAGTAGCTATTAATGCCAGTGTTCACTATAAAGCACAGATGTAGCGTAGGCATTGACCTTCGCTTACAAAAGGGTATTAAACTCATAGACAGTAAAGACGTCTGAGGAAACGCTAGTATTTGTTCAGATTTCAGGGTGTTTAGTCAGAGGTAATAGTCTTATGGTTCAAGACAAAATCACCAATACAGTTCGCATCAATGCCAGAAAAACTGATGCATTCGACATCTTCAAGTTCAAGCATTACATAGGACCAAATCCTTACTTGGACGCAGGCGCGTTGGTCTTTGATTTTGCTGTAACTGAGTTCACAAAACCTCTGCCGATTGAGGATTACGTCTCAATTATTAGCGATCGCTACCCAAACCTGCGCGACCAAACATTTGATTCCTATGCTCATCTGTTTGCCCGCACCGTGTCAGAAGTCGGAAAGCTAGATATGGGCTTACACCTCGACCATTGGGGTATCAAGTCATATGAAAGTTATGCGACAATTAGCATACAATCGCTTCACGAGCGTACTACTAGAGGTGTACTTTACTTTGTATGGGATTGGTTTGAAGCCATAACTCAGCACAAAGACATTAATTTTGAAGAGCAACTTTTAACACTTCAAAGTAAGTTCCGGCAATCAGTCTACGGTGGTCCTACAGTTTACGCTTTACTGCGTACAGCTGACACAAAAGGTATTCCCGCTTTTTATCTATGGGATGAAGGACTGACACAGTACGGATACGGCAAAAAACAGGTTCGGGGAATAGCAACGACATTTGATAGCGATAGCCATCTAGATTCCGACTTCACCACGCGCAAAGATGACTGCAAAGCGTTTCTAAAAACCTTGGGTTTTCCAGTGCCGAAAGGTGATATTGTGAATTCAGAAAAGCAGGCTCTTGCAGTAGCTAGAGACATTAACTACCCAGTAGCAGTCAAACCTGTGGCTGGTCACAAAGGAATTGGAGTCACCGCCGAAGTACGAGACGAGTATGAACTCAAATCTGCTTTTAGAAGGGCGCTTGAGGCAATTCCAGAAAACGAGCCAACCCGAGTTATTGTTGAAAAAAGCATTGTGGGGTCAGACTTCCGCGTGTTGTGTGTGAATGGCAGATTTGTTGCTGCTATTGAACGTCGTCCGGCATGGGTTGTGGGTGATGGAAAATCAACCATTCAACAGTTAATCCGAGACGAAAACCGAAAACCTGGGCGTTTGGATACACCCACCTCGCCGATGACGAAAATTCAGTCGGATGAAGCGATGGAACAGTATCTTGAACAACAGGGCTTGTCATTGGACAGCGTCGTTGAGAAAGATCGCAACGTTTCTCTTCGCAAAGTTGCTAACCTCTCGGCTGGAGGTGTGAGCATTGATGCAACCCGCACTGTTCATCCTGACAATATCATTTTGGCACAAGATATTGCCCAACACTTCCGCCTTGTTTGCCTGGGGATTGATGTTATTGCACCAAATCTTAGCGAATCTTGGAAGTCTAACGACTTTTCTATCTTAGAAATCAACGCTGCGCCAGGAATTTTGATGCATCTCAAGCCTTCTATCGGTGAAAGCGTTGATGTACCCTCACACATTCTGGAAACCTTTTATCAAGTGGGTACAGATGCCAGAATACCAATAGTCACGTTCAACAATATCTCGGTTCAGCAAATTCAAGAAACAATTGACCATATTCTTTTACAACACCCAGATTGGACAATAGGCGCTGTTTGTCGTGATGGTGTTTTCATAAATCGTTCGGCAAAAATTTTGAGTCCAGATTACAACACCAATATCCTTTCTTTGTTGCGTAATCCCAAGCTTGATATGCTGATTGCTGAATACAAAGAAGACGTTTTGGAAAATGAAGGAATGTTTTACTACGGAAGTAACATGGTAGTTTTAAACAATCCTACAGAAACTGAGATGACGTTAACGCGGGATGTTTTTGATGATTCAACTGTTGTGATCAAAAATGGAGACAACATTTCTATTAGGCGCAAGGGTTTGATAGAAGAGTATACTCTTGGTGTAGATGAACCTTTTACACGGGTTTATTTAAAGGAGATTGGAACGGTTTTGTAAGTTGATGTGAATAGAGTGGTTCTCATTTGAATCACATACACTATCACCAACAATGTAGAGATGTAGAGATGTAGCATGTGAGTCAGCGCGTTGCGGTGAATCCAGCGCTGCAGGCGGGTTTACCGCCGTAGGTGACTGGTGAACCCGAAGGGGGGTTCCCCCCCGTTGTAGCGACTGACGAACCCGTTAGGCGCAGCCGTGGCGTCAGCCATAGGGCTATGTCTCTACACTCACTCAACACCTAAAAGTATTGCGTAATCTAGGTTTGGGGAAGATTAGGGGTGATTTTTAGGTGGTGCATCGACACCACTCGCCAAATCGCTGAAACCCTATATTTTTCGTTGAGTGGTGTCGATTGCTTGTAGGGTAAGGGTTTGAGGTATGTGTGTTGCTCAATTTTGCACAACATATATAATGGTTTTGAGAGTGGTGTCGATTTGGCGGCTGAAACTCTTACTGGGTAAGGGCTGCTAGACGAACTCCCTACCGATTGGGTTAAATCGGATTAGTTGGAAACAAGTGCCTCGAGTCTATACCCTAGGGGGCTAGAATAAAACGACCCTACCGATTGGGTTAAATCGGATTAGTTGGAAACTAGAGAGGGTAGTAATGCACCTAAGACGACAAATTCCCTACCGATTGGGTTAAATCGGATTAGTTGGAAACTCTGTAGTCCCACGTCCATGGGTAGTATTTATATCCCCTACCGATTGGGTTAAATCGGATTATAGCGGTTCTCATTTGAATCACATACACCACCACGAATAATGTAGAGACGTAGCATGCTACGTCTCTACAGCTGTGTATTGTACGCAACTGAGAAGCGCTATAGTTGGAAACATTTTCATTGTACCTGCAACTTTTGCAGTAAATAAAACCCTACCGATTGGGTTAAATCGGATTAGTTGGAAACGCCAGCATCAAACGTACCATCAGAAAATCCAGCATCCCCTACCGATTGGGTTAAATCGGATTAGTTGGAAACTTGCTAGATGTATTCGCCTATATCCCTTAATGATTTTCCTACGGTTCTTGGCTAAATGCCCGTTTGCTCTAAACTAAAAATATCGTCGTAAACGCTTGATAATGACACAAGCCATATCATGAACATTGATGATAAACGTTGGAGTGTGTACGACCGCTACAGTAACAATATTTATATAACTGAGGAGCGATGGGAACACGTTATTGATCCAGAAAACCATCCAGAGATGGAAGAATGTGAGGATGAACTAAAACAAACCATTCGTTCTGGTCGTCGGACTCAAGACCCATTGAATCCGCAAAAATATCGTTACTACTAAGGCATTTGATGATTTACCCTTTGACAATACCCACATAGTCGCTATTGTTCTGTGTCGCTTTAAAGAAGGGGAATTGGGTCAACCTATACCAAATAACTACGTAGTCACGGCATATCAAAAGGTGATGGGTTAAGTATATGAGCAAGCCAAGTGTTAAATATGATGAAGCAAGCGATACGCTGACTGTTTGCTTTGAACCAGGATCAAAAGCAACGGGGATAGAACTGACCGACCATATCTTGTTACGAATTAATCAACAACAGCGTCAGGCGGTAAGTATCGTTTTTTTTGAGTATTCGGTGTTGGCGCAAAAAACAGAGATGGGAAGCCGCAGCTTCCCCCTGACTGGTTTATCCCAGATATCGAACGACCTTAGAGAGATGATCTTTAAGATTTTGTTGTCTGACCCTGTGTCCGATTTTTTACACCTTTCCGCTTATACGGTTTCTTTGGTGGAAACTATTCCCATCATTTCCATCCAACCCATGCCCGTTGAAATGACTCAACTCAGTGCTTAGTATTAAATCAAAAGTAAACAGGCATTGCACCGAGATGTAAGAGCTTTTTTAACAACCAAGTGTAATTAGTTAAAGTTATGCATATAGCAATCCTAAATCACGAATAATTTAGGATTTCTATATTACCTTTGGCTAACAACTAATGGCTGACAGCTAATAACTGATTTACTGCCAAACAAACACTTTAGCTTCATATGGTCCAATATCAATGGTAATGCGATCGTCGTTAGCTTCTACATCATAATTGCCTGTCCACTCGTGCCATTTGCCATTGTTGGAGAAGTTAGAAACTTGATACTCGCCCAAGAAGTTTTCTGAAAAATTAGCCACAACCACAACACGAGAACCTTCATCGTTCCAACGGCTATAAGCTAATACTTTATCTTCTGGATTTTCGTGGATGAAATCAACATTTTCTGTGTAGAGAGCATGATTGCTTTTACGCAGGTGTATTAAGCCTTTATAGTATTCAAACAAGCTATGGTTCAAATCATTACCTAGCAATCCCCATTCAATTTTAGATGATTCTTGTGTATTCGGCTTATACTCGCCAAATTCCTGACCCATCCAAAGCATGGGTACACCCATCGCTGTTAAAAGGATAGCAGCTCCCAACTTCAACCGCCTAAAAGCTTCTTCATCAAAGATATTGTTGTTACCTAATTCCACCATTAAGCGATCATGATCATGGTTGGTGAGGTAATTCACAACATTTGTAGCACCCATGAAGCCTTGACGTTTTGCGTCGATCGCATCTTTGAGGCGTTCTAAATCAAAGGTCTTACCACAGATATGATCCTTAATACAATGATAGAAACTATCATGCCAACAGCCATCCATTGGTCCATCAGCGTTGGTAATGCTAGTCGTTTCTGGAATATGTTCGGCAATGTTATAAAAAGGCTTCATGCTGGCAGTATTTCTGGCTTCTTCCGTTATCCAGTGCATGAAATCATAGTTAGCAATTTGCCGTGCTGCATCGTAGCGAATTCCATCAAGGTGATACTCACCCACCCAAAAACGAACTGTATCACCAATAAATTTACGAGCGGGATAAATCTCTAATTTTTTGTCATAGTGTTCGTAATTAAATTCTGGTCCCCAGTTATTATCGGGGTCGCGAGGCTCGTGATGATACCAATAATCGTGGTCGATTTGTGTTAATGGAGCTGATGATTCTGAATGATTATAAATACCATCCATAATCACACGAATTCCTCTTGCATGGCACTCATCAACAAGATTTTTCAATCCTGATGTCGGACCGTAACTCGATTCTGGGGCAAAGAAGTGACGTGGATTGTAACCCCAACTATAATCTCCTGGATATTCTTTAATTGGCATTAACTCAACCGCGTTAATTCCCAGTTCACTGAGGTAATCTAACTTCTCAACGACATGCTTGTACTTTCCTCGTGCATGTGGATCATCTTCACCACCAGAAAAGTCACCAACGTGCAATTCATAAATAACTAATTCCTGGTTTGCGGGCAGATGTTTATCGTCGTGTTGCCAAACACAAGTATCTACAACACGTTTCCCATCTTTGATGTGTACAACACCGTCATCCTTGCCACTCATTTCATCAATGTCAGTTGCATAGGGATCTGTCACATCTACCCATTGGTCTGGTTCAAAAAACCAAGACTTTGACTGCACACGAAATTTATATTTATAATCACCATCTTCTAATTCAACAGTTGTGCGAAAATAACCATCTTCACCTTTTTTCATTGAAATTGGTTCCCAATCAGAAAAAGAACCAATTAAAGAAGCTGCTTCGTTGTAAGGTGCAAATAAATTAAATTCAATTGGCTTTGCCATAGTAAGTATATAAAAAGAAGAGAAGGAGATGCATTGAAAAAAGACAATAATTATGTTACTAATGACTATAAAGATAATGGCTCAAAGCGATTAACTTCTAGTGATTAGCAAGTGTTGAATGAATTCCGGCAGTCATGAGTATTTTCTAATTTATAAACAAACTAGCCAATCATCCTCAAGAGATAATCAAATCATTTTTACGTATCTCTCAAGAAGTAATTTTTATGTAAAGTATACTTATGTTTGATTTATTAATTAATTATAAAGTTTTAGTGATTGAACTAAGATAATTAGAAAAAATAGGTCACAAGCTTGTCAATCAAAAAACATACAAATTGTAAATGAGGAATAAGTCACTCCTCATTTCTCACTTTTTTAGTTGTAACTCGAAGTAGAATTTTCAGGCTTGCTCGTTGTTTTTATAACTAGCAACAGCTGCCCTGACATTACCTTGGTATTGTGACAGGAGTTGTAAACCCGCCTCTTTTTCCAAACCAGTCCAATGCATTAATAACGCCAACTTTACCCACTTACCACTACGTTCCAATAAAAAACCAGCGGCTTCTCGACTTAAACCTGTTAGGTCTTGTAAAATACGCATAGCGCGATCGCGTAACTTTTGATTCGTTACCGCCACATCCACCATGCGATTGCCATAAACTTTACCCAACTTCACCATCACACCCGTAGACAGGGTATTTAAGGCAAGTTTAGTGACTGTACCTGCTTTGAGACGAGTTGAACCAGCAAGAATCTCTGGTCCAGTTAACAGGCGAATATCAATATCAGCCTCACACTCGACCTGTTCAACAGGAACGCAGGCTATAAATATAGTAGTCGCTCCTCGTTGACGAGCAGCACTCATAGCGCCATGAACAAAAGGTGTTGTTCCACCGGCTGTAATGCCAACCACTACATCAAGTTGCGTGATTTGTCGTTGGGCGATCGCCGCTTCACCATCTTCAGCGCTGTCCTCCAAATCTTCGGAACTGCGTACTAATGCACCCGCACCACCAGCAATAATTCCCTGTACCATCTCTGGAGGTGTACAAAAAGTAGGTGGACACTCTGCAGCGTCTAACACTCCTAATCGACCACTTGTCCCCGCGCCGATGTAAAAAAGGCGTCCTCCGTGACGCAAACATTCAGCAGTACGTTCAATTGCTTGAGCCAACTGAACTTTAGCTACAGCAACTGCAGCCACTGCCTTTGCATCTTCGCGATTAAATAACTCTACCAGTTCAAGAGAACTCAGCTGGTCTAAATTCAGACTGTCAGGATTAACCTGCTCTGTCAAAAGATGACCGCGCCCCTGCAAATTCGTCGTCATTTGTTTTTTTGTCCAAACTGCAATTGGGAGGCAGCACTGAGATCGGGTTTTCCCGAAGTACTGCCGTTTATTTGTAATCAGTCATCAGTAATGACTAGTGACTAATGACTCACTATAGTAATCCTTCCAGTTTGCGGCGAATGCTATCTAGTTCCGAATCAGAAATTTCCGGTTTTTCCTGGGACTCCTCATTGCGAGGAGGAGTTTGCTCAGCAACATTCTCCTGCGACTCTAGTTTCCAATCTGTTTCTTCAACGTTAACTTCTGGGGGAATTGCCAAAGCACTGTCATTTGGGACAATTTCCCAATCGTAGTCTGCAGCTTGACAAAATTCTTTCACTTCCTCTGAATCAAGCGCCTCTACAGTTGGTGAGAGGAAATCTTGAGCTTCCAGCATGAGGGCAAAGCGTGTCGCGTCGTCTTCTGACTCGAACATCAGAACTTTATTGCGATAGCGCTCTGCGCCGCTCCCTGCTGGAGCTTCGCCCACCTGAATTGTGTGGATTCCCTCATTTTCTGTCCGAGCATTAAACAGTAGTACAAAAACACGCATGGGTGTAATCATTAATCTTACATTTTTGATCTATTTTTAATTAAAGTTCTAGAAGGCGTCCAATGAAAGGTCGAAGCAAAAATTTTCACTTTTTTATCAAATCTTAATATTTTCCTGACAAGGTAAAGACGACAATATCAATAATTTTCTTCAAGAAAGTGATAAACACAGGGGTGTAGGGGTGTACGGGTGTACGGGTGGAAAAGGTCTTTCTTTCATCCATAACAAGCGGTACGCCTAAGAATGGGGTACTTTCAAGAAACTGAATCCCGCTTCTTGTCTACTCCCTGTTCCCTGTTCCCTGTTCCCTCTTTTCTTACGAATACTGATCAAAAACTCCTGCGGTCTTTTGTGTCGTCGGTTATCCTGGAGTAGGCGCAATCCAATTGCGTACCAATCAGTTCTACCAGTGTGGCAGTTCCATCCGTATCTTGGTGCTAAGTTCTGAATAAATCCTTACAGATACATTCGGGGGATTAAATCAGAAAAAAAGGCTATGATGGCTCCACAAATAAATTCGGGACGCAGTGCTGTGAGCGGCTGTACCGGCTTGATGTAAATGCCGTTAGTTTTTCGTTTAAGAAAGTTCCCAAACTTAAGGCAGCAAGCACGTTACACAGGACAATGCTGTGTAGAAGAGCCACTGCTGAATTTGGGTTTCCCAGTATTCAGTGCAAGTGGCGTTTTCCCAAAAGCGACTATTATGCAACTAGCATAGGCTTCAAACCTCTTTCTGAGCGCTGAGTCTCTCAAAGAATGTAAACTGATAACACTTTCAGAATTTACACTCGGCGCTCAAGACTGTTTCGGTGAGTCAGTAGTGAGAGACGACATGACCAAAGCTTGTAATCCAGATGATCACTCCCAATCCCTCCATTTTTATAAAAAGCATCAATGGCTGCTGATTTTAAATCGTAGTGGCATTGCCTTGGGCGGAATTTTGTTTCTTGGAATTCTCGGCAGTACTTGGCGACTGTGGAAATTGATTCATAAAGAGTTAGTGCCGCTGGCACAAAGCAATCTTACCACTACACTGAACCGTCCAGTAGAACTGGGACAGGTCAAACAACTATCGCTTACAGGAGTGAAATTTGGGGCTTCAGCCATCCCAGCAACATCTATAGATCCAGATAAAGTCACAGTCGAGGGTGTGGAGGTAGGTTTTGATCCATTACAGTTGTTGTTTAAGCGAAAGCTCAACTTAGACGTCACCTTAGTCAACCCAGATGTTTACATTAAACAAGATGAACAAGGGCGCTGGTTAACCACAAAAATAATCCCCTCACCTCAAAAAGGACCGATTAAAACAAATTTAGACAAAGTGCGGTTTCGCAATGCCAAGCTGATCCTGGTACCGCAGTTGAGGAAAGTAGGAGAACTTGGGGTACAAGGAACGACAGAACAGAAGAGTGAGAAAGGAAAAGAAACTCTCCCTCCCTCCTTCTCCCCCTCCCTCTCCGCCTCCCCCGTAGCATTCTCACAAATCAATGGAACTGCACAACTATTAGAAAACAACAAACTGATTAAATTTGATTTAGGTGCGGAACCAGATAATGGTGGTAACCTTTCCATACAGGGAGACTTTCGTCCAAAGACACAAGAAATTAATTTAGAGTCGCTGCGTGGGCAAAACTTGCTTGCTGCTGAGATTTCTCGCATCGTTAAGTTACCTGTACAATTTCAAGCAGGTCGAGTTGAGGGTGATCTGAAAATTCTCAACATTCAACTCAAACAAAAACAGCAAAACCCGCTCATTTTCGGTAATGCTACTTTGCAAGGGGTTCAACTTCAAGTTCCCCGAATGGTACAACCTTTTGTAAATTCTCAAGGTCATCTGCGGTTTGAAAAAACTCAGCTGCACTTAGAGAATGTTTCTGCTAATTATGGCAAAATCCCCTTGGTTGGTAACGGTACCATTGACCCAAAAGCAGGCTACAACCTGGTTGCACGTGTGAATTCCGTGAATTTGGTAGATGCTCGCGAAACTCTCAAGGTAAAATTGCCAGTACCGACAATTGGGGAAGTTAAGGCAAACTTACAGCTTGTTGGACCAACCACAAACCCAATTCTCTCTGGTACAGTCGCCACCATCAAAACAGCAAAAATTGATAAAGTCGATTTTAATACTGTTCAGTCACAGTTTGAGTTTTCTCCTGTTGCTTCTGTGATTACTTTTAAAAATATTCAGGGCAAAGCCACAGTCGGTGGTGAAATCACAGGCGCTGGTAAAGTTCAATTTGTTAACAAAATTCCTGAAATCAATTTTAACGTCACAGCAAAGAACGTTCCGGGAGATGCAATCGCCTCTGTTTACCAGACAAAACCAGGATTTCAAATTGGTACTGTCTCCGGTACAGCTCAACTGACTGGCAGAGATCAAAACGTTCAGACAACAGTACAATGGCAAGCACCCCAAGCAACTTACCCCGGAAGCGGAGAAACTATCATCGCCCCAGACAAATCTGTTTCTTTCCGGAATGTTGCTGTTAATGTTGGTGGTGGTAAAGTACAAATTGCTGGCAATTGGGCTAATCAGCGTTGGCAGGCGATCGCCGATGCCTCACAAGTGCAAGTGCAGCGTTTTGTCAACCCCACCCAACTACAAAATGTCTCTATTGATGACGCACGCTTCAACGGTCGTCTGATCTTATCAGGAACCTCAGCCCCATTCAAAATTGCCACGATTCGCACCACAGATAACACAAAAGTTCAACTTGCAGGTGGCACTGTTGCTATTTCTAACATTCAATTTGGCGAAGAAAGCTTTTCTGCTCAATTAGTTGCAGATGGTGTACAGTTGGGACGCTTACTAAAAAAAGCACCCCCAAGTTTACAAGGACCATTGGCGGGTAAGTTCCAAGTCTCAGGAAACACAGACGCTTTCAACCTCAAAACATTGCGTGCGACGGGCGTTGGACAGCTATTAGTTGCTGGTGGCGCAATTACCGCTTCTAAGATTCAAGTGGCAGAGGGTTTGTACAAAGCACAACTTAACGCTAATGACGTTGATTTGAAACAGTTGGCACAATCACCCCAGCAATTTCAGGGAAGGTTAACCGGACAGTTCAACGTTGCTGGTTCGGTTGAATCTTTCAAACCAGAAGCTGTGACAGCGACAGGACAAGCACGTGTGAATTTTGGAAGCAACACAGTCACCGCCTCCAACATTGAACTTGCTAACGGTCGTTATCAAATGCAACTTCAAGCAAATAACGTACCATTGCAGCGTTTGACACAAGTATCACCGCAGTTGAACGGTAATTTAAGTGGTCAATTCAATGTTGCTGGTCTAATTAATTCGCCTCAGCCACAAGCAATAAAAGCGACAGGTCAGGCGCGACTAAATGTCGCAAATGGCACTGTGACTGCTTCCAATATCCAAGTGGCAGATGGTCGCTATCAGGCTGTGGTTGATGCTTCTGGTGTGGAATTAAAACGGTTGTCGCAGCAGTTGCGGGGGCAGTTTGGTGGTAAGCTACAAGTCGCAGGCACCGTGGGAGCTTTCAATATATCTAACGTGCGTGCCTCTGGTCAGGTACAGTTTTCTCAAGGTATTGGTGGTATTGAGCAACCACTAACAGCAGCTGTTGGTTGGGATGGACAAAAGCTGAACATTGAGCGAGCCACTTCCCCGGATTTGAATGCTAATGGTTACATTTTAGCCAAATCTAGTAGGGAAGGTATACCAGAAATTACTGAACTAAATTTGAACGTTCAGGCACAAAATTTGAATCTGCAAAAGTTGCCAATACAGTTATCCAAGAGTGTGGGCTTAACGGGTAAAGCCGATTTTGGTGGGAGAATCAATGGCACACTACCAGCACCAAATATACAAGGGGAACTAAGGTTACGTGACTTAGTGGTGAATCAATTACCTTTTGAGTCGGTGTTAACTGGAAATATTCAGTCGGGACAGGGACAGGGTTTAAATTTAGATGTTGCAGGCAAACGCGATCGCATTACACTAAACGCAGATGCAAACAATCGCCCCAACTCTTTCTTAGTGCGGTGGCAAGATTCATTAGCCAGCGGTCAAAGTCAAGGGGATAATTTGGCAATCAAAGTAGACAATTTCCCCTTGGCGATATTGAATCTTACCCCGCCTGCTAACAGTCATCTTGGTAAAGGTACAATTGCAGGAGTTTTGACTGGGAATTTTCAAGTTAATCAAAAGACATTCGTGACACAGGGGGATGTTGCCATTGCTAAGCCTCAAGTTGGTCGGATTAAAGGCGATCGCCTGAATGCACAGTTTAGTTACGGCGATGGTCAAACTACCATTTCCAATGGTGAATTTGTCAAAGGTCTTAGTCGTTACGCCCTGGCTGGAACTTTCACCCAAACTCCCAAAGGTCCGCAAATCAAAGGTAAACTGAACGTGACTCAGGGTGAGGTGCAAGATGTCTTGAGTGCGCTACAGATATACGAATTCCAAGATGTCCAACGCGGTTTGTCAGAACCAAAGTATGGCAAAGCAGCGGATTTGAGTTCTATTCAGTCAGTCGGGTTTACAGCTAATGAGCCTTTGTCAACCCAACTTAACCGCTTTGCTGCAATTGAATCCCAGTTCGCACAACAAAAACAACAGCGTCGCGATGCTTCCCCCATACCAGATTTAGAAGATTTAAAAGGAACTTTCAATGGTGAAGTCTCCATAGATACTGCTGCTGCGAACGGACTGGATGTCAGCTTTAATTTAAATGGTCAAAACTTTGTTTGGGGTAAGGGAGATAAACTAGAGCAGTTGTATAAAGCAGACCAAGTGATTGCTCAAGGCAGATTTGAAAACGGTGTTCTCAGATTTTTACCTTTGCGAATTGAATCTCAGAACCGGCTTATCGCTTTGACAGGTAACATTGGTGGTAGTGAACAATCTGGTCAATTGCGAGTGATCAACTTCCCCGTACAAGTGCTGAATAATTTTGTCAAAATGCCAGTTGGTATAACAGGTAATCTTAACGGCACAGCAGCTTTAGCTGGGAGTATTCAAAATCCACAGGCAAAGGGAGAATTGCAAATTGCACAAGGAACTCTGAATCAAAAGGCAGTAGAGTCAGCAATTGCGAGTTTCAACTATGGCAATGGTCGCTTGGACTTTGGCAGTCACGTTGTGGTTTCTGGTTCAGAACCTGTTAAGATTGCTGGCAGTATACCATATCAGTTACCTTTTGCTTCCGTAAAACCAGACAACGATAATATTAGTCTGGAGATGAAAGTCCAAAATGAAGGATTAGCAGTCTTAAACCTGTTAACCAACCAGGTAGCCTTTGAAAAAGGTGAGGGAGAAATAAACCTCATGGTACGGGGTACAAGGCAACAGCCGATTATAGATGGACTTGCCACTGTTAATAATGCTACCTTTTCATCTCAATCGTTACCAGGAAAGTTGACAGATATTACAGGAAAAGTGCAGTTTGATTTAGACCGCATCATCGTACAAAATCTTCGAGGTAAGTATAATAACCAAGGTAGTGTTGAAGCACAAGGGGAAATTCCTGTCGCTAACCAGGGAACGAAAATAGATAATCCTCTCAACGTTACCCTTAACCAATTGGCTTTGAATATTAAGGAACTTTACAAGGGAGATGTCAGTGGTAACTTGCTCTTGACTGGTTCTGCCCTTAACCCAATGGTTGGTGGTCAATTGCAGTTAGATAATGGTCAGGTATCACTTGCAGAATCTAAAAATCCAACTACCCCTGAAAATAGCAATGATACGAATGTCTCACGCCTAAAGGCGGCAAAGCAAGATACTCCTAAAGATAGTCCGAAAGTTAGCAATACAACCACTAAGTTTCACGATTTAAAGTTAAAGCTAGGCAAAAACGTAGAAATTACCCGTCCACCTATTCTTAGTTTCCGCGCAACTGGTTCCCTAACTGTCAACGGTTCATTTGGCAATCCAATACCAGAAGGAACTATCCGGCTGAAGGGGGGAAGCGTCAATTTATTTACTACTCGATTTAACCTTGTTAATGGGTATAAGCATAAAGCTATTTTTCGGGCAAATCAACCTCGTGACCCCAACTTAGACATCCAACTATTTGCCAAAGTACTCGACGTTCTTCAAAATACTGACTTCAATAAACCAAATATTACAGGGTTGGCAGCTTTAGAAAATATTCGTGTCGAAGCTAGGGTACAAGGTCCTGCAAGTAAACTCGATCAAAGTGTAGAATTGACAAGCAGTCCTGCACGCACCGAAACAGAAATTGTTGCCCTGCTTGGGGGTGGATATGTAAATAATCAAGAAGGAAGCAACAACGATGCTACTTTGGGACTTATTAATATAGCAGGTTCGGCTGTACTAAACAATCTTCAAGAACCTCTAAATCAAATTGGGACTGCACTGGGTTTAAGTGAACTGCGTTTATTCCCAACTATTCTTTCTGACAGCGTACAAACAGGTAGGACGAGTTCAAGTTTGGAGTTGGCAGCGGAGGCTGGAGTAGACTTGAATCGTAAGATTTCTATTTCTACCCTCAAGATTTTGACAACAAACGATCCTTTCCAATGGGGTGTTAATTATCGACTGAATAATTCCATTCGTCTGCGTGCAACTACCAATTTCTTAGATGATAATCGTGCTGTCGTTGAGTATCACAAGAGGTTTTAGTTACCAAGTAAAGAACTCAGAATCAAACAGTGAACAAAGGGAACAGGGAACAGGGGGAACAGGGAACAGGGAACAGGGAACGGTTATCAGTTATCAAGCCAAGATGAGCTG
>NZ_JCACKO010000156.1:23922-59210 GCF_059505445.1 Brasilonema angustatum
ATAACTGATAACTGATAACTGATAACTGATAACTGATAACTGATAACTGATAACTGATAACTCACACCAGCCCTACTTTTGAAAAAGCCAACTTTGCAGCACCTGCTATTCCAGCAAAGTTGCCTAACTCTGCTGGCAATATTTGTAAACCCAGACGTGAAGTAAGCTGCACTCTCCGCTCAATTTCTGCTTTGACTGATGGTATAAAAAACTCAGCACTTGCACTCATTCCGCCACCAATGACAACAGCTTCTGGTGTGAGCACATAAATCAAACTGCTCAATCCAATGCCTAAACGTCTACCATATTCTTGCCAAAAAGTCAATGCTTTTGTATCTCCTGCTTTTGCAAGAGCGCACAGTTCTGCTGGTTCTTTCCCCGTACAACGACGAATTGCTGTAACTGACAAATGCTGCTCCAAAGAGCCTTGATTACCACTATTACACATTGGACCATCTGGATTGAGGGTGATTAATCCCAACTCACCTGCTGCGCCTAGATGACCAATAAACAGTTTACCATCCAAGATAATTGCACCACCCACTCCAGTTCCTAAAGTGAGTAGAATAAAATTTTGAAAGCGGCTACCTACTCCCAACCAAGCTTCTCCCAACCCTGCACAGTTAGCATCGTTGGCGATAATGGTAGGTTTTCCTGTCTTTGCTTCCAGCCAGTCGGCTAACGGAACATCATACCATCCTGGCAAGTTTATGGCGACTTTGGCAATACGTCCTGCTGCATCCGCTGGTCCTGGAGTCCCAACACCAATAGCAATAGTATGACTTTGGTTGTCAACTTGAGCGTTAGCGGAACGTTCCAGAATGGAAATAGCATCTACCATTGCGAGCATAACCGCTTCTGGTGTTGGTGGTTGCGGCGTTGCTACAGTTAACGATTGTAAACAAGTGCCATTTGTAGCAACACGCCCCAACTTAATTGCTGTTCCACCTAAGTCAATGCCAATGACTTGAGAATCTGCCACTTTCAAACCCCTCTGAAGAAACACAGGCAACAGGCAACAGGCAACAGGCAACAGGGAATAGGGAAAAAGGTGTTTCTTTTATTCATTGCGGGCGTGTAATCGCGCCCCTTGGGCGCTCACAATTAACAATTCAAAGAAATTGACTTTTGCAAGAGGCTGCATGAGCAAATGCTCAACAAACAATCTGCGACATCGGCTAGAAAATTCGTTGCCACCCCTGCCAAATCTGCTACTTTATTTTTTACCAGTTTTGCTACCAAAAATTTCTACATTTTCACTAGTCTTTGGTGCGGCTTGTAAAGTAGCGACAGTCAGGGGATGAAAATTGGGGTTACCCTCTAAAGATGCGACTGGCGCACCTCTTAAAACACCAGTCAGGGCAACGGAAAGCATGAAGCCACCAGCAGCGGCAGCAATTAAAGAAAAATTATCTTTCACACAAATCTCTCAATGATAAGTACAACAGATATTAGGGTAGCAAACGATATCAAGTATGATTTTTTTATTGTTAGTTGTTGTATTGACGACTAACCACTATTTAATAACAAATCCCTCTCGACTATTTCCGGATGTCTTTTCGTAAACGCGGATTGATATACTCATTTAACCCTTCACCAAGTAGCGACAGCCCCACAACCATTATTGTCATCCCTAATCCGGGGAAAAGAGCAGTCCACCAAACACCAACGGGTAGCGCTTGCAAAGCTTGTTGTAAATCGCGTCCCCATTCTGGCGTTTCTCTTGGAAGCCCTAACCCTAAAAAGCCCAAACCTCCCAGAATCAAGATTGCGTCAGCGGCGTTAAGGGTAAAAAGTACGGGTACGCTTTGAATCACGTTGAAAAACAGGTATCGAGAAAGAACCTGCCAAGTGTTAGCACCCATTGCTTGTGCTGCTTCAATGAACACTTCAGTTTTAACACTCACAGTGTGGTTGCGAACAACACGATAATACTGTGGTACATAAGCAATGCTGATCGCGAGAGCCGCATTTAAGATTCCACGTCCCACGATAAATGCTAGCGTTATCGAAAGCAGCAGCCCCGGTAGAGTGTAGATACTATCCATAACGAATAGTAATGCTTTATCTAATCTACCCCCTGCGTAACCGCTCAACATACCCAGAGGCACACCAATAAACATACTCAGCGCCGTAGCCAATAAAACAACTTGCAAGGCGGCTTGAGCACCAAATAGAGTGCGGGAAAAGACGTCATAACCTTCGCGGCTAGTACCAAACCAATGTTGAAGTGATGGCGGTTCTTGAATGGGGTTACTTAAGGAATCTATGGGGTTTTGCACCAAACCCAATAGCTGAAGTAATGGAGCGAAAATAGCTAGGAACACGAAAAATAGAGTAATAGTTAACCCAATCAGCATCAGTTGCTGGGAAAGGGTGGGGTTTTCGGGAAACCGTAAAAATCTTAGTTGGAAACTTTTCGTAATGGTCATAAACGAAGGGAGGAGTTCGCGGCTATCAGCTATAAATGACCATTCTACATATCAGATGGTTTCATGTAATGGTGCAAAGACAAATCAACAATTAGGGGGGTAGGGGTGTGATTGGTGAAAGCCTTACCCTGTCGGTTTTGGGATAGGAGAGCCAGGGAAAGCAGGAGGGTTTCCCGACCTAGGGATCTGCTGAGACTAGCGCTATGCAGGAGGGTTTTCCACTAGGGCGTTGTACAAAAAATACGATTTTTTCCCCCTACACCCCTACACCCTCAGTCTTGGCCAGCGTGTCCAGTATCAAAAATTAAATTACTTATAAAGATTTGTTACATTATTTAACATGGGAATAATATCATTTAAAGTAGCAGAAGCCAGCACCTAACCCTAGAAAGTGACAGCGCTGGCTCTGCCTCCTAATTTTTTCGAGAAGATAATCTCATTATGGCTTATCAAGAACGCCTCAAACCCTGGGCGGTTATCAATTCACTATCCCCGTCACAAAGGGTAGTCGTCAGCCGCCACCGAAGTCGCGTTGATGCAGAAGAAT
Organism: Brasilonema angustatum; assembly: GCF_059505445.1. Taxonomy (NCBI): domain Bacteria; kingdom Bacillati; phylum Cyanobacteriota; class Cyanophyceae; order Nostocales; family Scytonemataceae; genus Brasilonema; species Brasilonema angustatum. The sequence goes on from NZ_JCACKO010000156.1 coordinate 26,902, forward strand.
ACCTTCGGTTATTACGTCAGCAAAAGCCCGCTAGCAAACATGAAGTCGTTTTCGAGCTAGCTGAGGATAGGGTGTAGGGGTAGGTAGGGAGATGAAATTGCTTCATCTCCTTTGTTTTTTACTCATCACCTACAAATTACTTGAAATCAATTGGCGGTACTCACTCTTTTGCTTAACGCCTTTGACTTCCTTGAGCAGATCCTTATCCTTAAAGAACTGAACTGTAGGTGTTCCTGTAACACCAGCATTTTCAGCAATGTCTCGGTCTTTGTCGATGTCAATTTCAACGAAGTGAATTTTATCGTCAAATTCATCGACGACTTTATTTAAGATGGGCTTGAGGGTATGGCAAGGACCACAACCAGGAGAGACGTATTTGACGATAATGAGGCGATCGCTTTCATGGAACAACTTGCGCAAAGCAATACCCCCCTGATGGCGGGTTGTATTCAAATCAAATTCAGCGGCTTGTTGTTCCTGTGTTTTCTTCTGGGCTAACTCTTCTAGTTCATTATTTGGAGTTTCCGGTTTTTGATGGAATTCTTGAATTAAGCCACTCGAAGATAACCAGCGTTCTGCTAACATCGCCGCCGTACAGCCACTACCAGCAGCGGTAATTGCTTGGCGGTACTCATGATCTTGTACATCGCCTGCAGCGAAAACGCCCTCTACACTTGTTTCTGGAGAACTAGGCTTGGTGACAATGTAACCCACGTCATCCAGTTCCAGTTGTCCGTTAAATAAAGATGTATTGGGTTTGTGACCGATGGCGTAGAATAATCCTTTAACGTGCAGTTCACTCTCTTCGCCAGTTTTAGTGTTGTGGATTTTTATCCCTTCCATATGCTTGTCGTTCCCAAACACATCCACTGCTTCTGTGTTGCGGTGAACTGTGATTTTGGGATTACTCAAAACCCGGTCTTGCATGGCTTTGGAAGCCCGCATCTTCTCGGTTCGCACCAGCAAATTCACTTTCGAGCCGTACTTAGTCAAGTAAATCGCTTCTTCCGCCGCCGAGTCACCACCACCAACCACGGCTAATTCTGCTCCGTGAAAAATTGGCGTAGCACCGTCGCAGATAGCACAAGCAGAAATCCCACGGCTCCAGAATTGATGTTCACTGGCTAAACCCAGGCGCTTTGCTGTTGCACCCGTAGCGATGATAATGGTGTGGGTTTTCAATTCCCGTTCGTCTGAGCGGACTGTAAAAGGACGCTGACTCAAATCAACTTCAATAACATCTTCTGTATATAACTCGGCCCCCCAGCGTTCTGCTTGAGCTTTCATTTTATCCATCAGTTCGGGTCCGGTAATTCCTTCGGGAAACCCAGGAAAGTTTTCCACTTCAGTCGTTGTCATCAACTGACCACCAGGTAACCCCCCGGCTTGGAAACCCTCAAAAACAACTGGTTTGAGGTTAGCTCGTCCTGCGTAAATAGCAGCTGTATACCCTGCTGGACCAGAACCGATAATTACTACGTTTTCTATTGTTGGATTAGTCATATATTTATATAAACTCATAACGACTATGAGTTAGTATAGCATACCAGACAGGGCGTTAGAGAAAACTCCAATCTGGAAATACTAAGACGAAGTTGCGCCTCAATTACCTCACCCTCTCTCCAAAGCATCCCGGAGAAGTGATTTGAAACTGAGAATAACTAATTAAGTACGATTTATATCTCAGCTTGTACGTAACGCTACTTATGAAACCGGAAATAAAAGCAAAGTTACTGCATTACGTCCTTAAGAAAAAAAAGCAGGACGAGGGCTTCACACTTATTGAACTCCTAGTAGTAATTATTATTATAAGTATTCTATCTGCTATTGCTTTGCCCTCGTTCCTTAGCCAAGCCAACAAAGCAAAACAATCAGAGGCTAAAACCTATGTGGGTTCCATGAACCGATCGCAGCAAGCTTATTACTTGGAAAATGGTCAGTTCGCAAAGGATATAAGTCAATTGGGGATTGGTATTAAATTAAAAACTGAGAACTATCAGTATGAAAGTAAACTAAGTACCAATAATCAGGTTGTTGTCAACAATGGCGTTTCTTTGAAAGACACTCTCAAATCCTACGCAGGTGTTGTAATTTTATCAGAACAACAAGGAGCGACTTTAGCCATCTTGTGTGAGTCTAATAATATCGGTAAAGGAACAGCACAGCAGCCTAATAGCACAACTAACGCAAACTCATCAGAACCAAAATGCCCTGATAACTACACGGAGCTAAATAAGTCGCCTAACTGATATTATAAGGAATCAGTCCTCTTAAAAAATTTAGCTGTATCAATCTCTAATTGAATCGTTGATAAAAGTGGGTAGTTCAAACTATCCACTTTTATTTTGGTTTGAATTCTAGCAAGACAACTAATCTAAAAATTTTATACCGCTAAAAAATCTTGTTTACGTATGATTTTTCTGTCTTCCTTCTTTTGGAGTGTATTTTCCAGAATTTTTGTCTGTGCTGAAAATATTAAATTTTTAGATAAATTTTTCTGACCTCTATATAATAATGCTAGATGTTTAACATATCGTATATAACTAAATAATTCGGCATAACTCCAGCTAACTGTACAGTTCACTGTTCCGTGAAAACCTTCAAAAAACCTTTCGTAACATAAGTTTTTTAAAACTTGCATAGTTCATGGTGAAAGAAAAAAATAACATTTTGCATATATCCTCTGAACGTGCCCAAAACATGTTGTTTGTGGAAAATACTAAAGTAGGTACTGTTTGAAATCTGCCGAAAGTAACGACTTTATGGTAAGAAAATGTAACTCTAGCTGGTGGGGATTACCGTACAAAAGCCAATGAAATAGTTACTCACTTGAGTTAAGTTATGATATAGTTAGAAAGTTGAGACTTGCTTTGCCAAAGTAAAAAGCTCCACGCATCGGCAAGAATTCCAATACGGAAAGCAGTTTTGATTAAGCATTTACCCAACCAAATCTGAATTTAATCGAGGTTATGAGTAAGCAGCAAGTTATTCACCCAATGGTGAAGTTGCAGCGTAATGTGCGTTCACTCGCAGATTCTAATATTATCAAGCCCACAGATAGTATCTGGAAAATCGCTTTGCTCTTCGGCAATGAATGGCAGCACTTGAAGCAAGAATTGCTTGACTACGGGTTTAGTATGCAAGACCCAGTAAGCGAATTGCTAGCTGTGGAAGCTTGGGATGAAGAATAAGAATTAGGGCAATAGGGTCTCTATTTCTTGTTTCTTATAGCTTTTCCTAAACTTTGCACACTGCTAAAGCAGCCACTAAATCCTTCGCCGTTTGATAGCGATCGCATGGCAAAGGTTCTGTGGCGCGGTCAATTACTTGCCGTAACTGGGGAGTAATTGTGGGCACATTTGCGACTTCAAACCGGAAACTTCGCCCTCTCTGGCGGTAGAACTTAAAAGGGCTTTCGCCAGTCAGTAAAAAAATAAGTGTAGGTCCAATGGCATATAAATCGGATTGGGTGACGGGTTGTCCCCGTTCTTGTTCTGGGGCACAATAGCCCTCTGCACCAATACGAGTTCCAGGCGTTGTAGCAATCTCTTTGACTGCGCCAAAGTCCAGCACAACTATACGATCATTATAGTTTTGCACCATGAGGTTCGCCGGTTTAATATCCCGGTGAATCAGTGGTGGATGTTGGCTATGGAGATATTCCAGAATATCGCAGGTTTGAATCATCCAATTAATCGCTTGATTTGGGACAACTGGTCCTTTTGAATAAACTAGTTTTTCCAAATCCTGTCCATGAATTAATTCCATTGCCAAATATTTCTTTCCACCTTCGACAAAAGAGTCATAATATTTAGGAATTCCAGTATGGCTTAGGGATTTAAGAGTATTTGCCTCTCGTTCAAATAACTCTTGTGCCTTAGCAATTTTTGCCATATCAGCATTCATCTGCTTCAACACCAACAATAGTGGGTGTCCAGCTATTCTTCCTAGCCCATCCCAAGCTAGATAAGTAGTACCCATACCTCCCTGTCCCAGAATTCGCAATACCTGATATTGGCGAATTGTCTGAATGATGGACAAAGGTTGACCGCAGTGGATACAAAACAAATTGTTAGGTGAGTTTCCTTCATGAGTGCAACTTGTATAAGGCAGCGCTGGAGAAGGAAAATATTGTGGAGTTGTTTGCTTGTTAATTTCAAATCTCAGAATTGGACCTTTTTGCGCCAGTTGCAGTTCAGAGTTATCTGACAATAAAATTTGAGTGACTAAAACGCCGTTGAGAAAAGTGCCATTAGTGCCTTGACTAATGACCTGCCAAGAACCGCCATTTTTATCCGAATTGACTTGCCGGAGTTCTAAATGATATCGTGACACCAAACTATCAGTTAAAACCACGTCATTATCTGCCGAACGACCAACCCGAATGATGGACTCGTCATCAAAGTGCCACTGCTCAAGAGGTGTTTTTTGTTGCGGTTCTAATAGGGTCAGCGTGACCATAGGTAATTTTTAATAAAGGAGAAGGGAGTAGAAAGTGGCAAACAAGGAGTTGGGGAGAAGGAGTAAGAAAGCAACAGAAGTTTCCCTTGTTCTGTTACTCTCTCCCTCTGTTAATCCTGTTTATCCTTGTCAGTAATTTTCAATTATTGCTGTTGTTTTATACTTGGATGCACTCTTGCCCGAATAAGTATAGCAGTAATATTGTCATGACCATTGTAATGGTTTGCTAAATCAATTAAAGCTTGAACGCCACTTTCGAGATTGGCAGAATGACTTAACAAAGGTGCTAAGTAATTCTGCCCATGAAGAGTCAGCAAATCATTATCTGATAAACCATCTGAAGCAAGAACAAAAAGGGTATCTTCATTTATGTCAAAAAACTGGATATCGGGAATAATAGACTGTTCATCGCGAGGGCCAAGGGCTTGAGTCAACTGGTAAGCATCAGAGCGCGAATATGCTACACTACGTTCCACACCCCGAGAAATTTCCCGTTGACCAACTTCATGATCCAATGTGACTTGTTCAAGTCCTGTTTTGCGAGTGATCTGGTACAGACGACTATCTCCCACATGAGCTACCGCAACTTGAGTATCTTGGATTAAAACCATAACTAAAGTTGTGCCCATGCGCCCAACACCAGAACGGGCATCCTGTTGATTGACATTGAAAATTGCTTGATTGGCTAGCCGCACTGCTGCGCGAATATTATCTTCTGTTGGCAGTTGGTTAGAAGTCCAGTGAGTTTGAAAGTACTCGCGCAAAGATTTTACAGCCAAGGCACTAGCAACCTCGCCACCCGCGTGCCCACCCATTCCATCACACAGAATATACAAACCACGCGCCTGCAAGGTGTGGCTGTTGGGTGATTCTAGCTTGTATACTTTTGTATCAATACCAAAATAGTCTTCATTATGGTCGCGTTGACGTCCGACATTGGTAAGTCCTGCATTTTCCAGGCTTATTAATTGCATGTGTTGCGTAACTGTGGACTTATCATCGGTTTTGAATTCAGTCTCATTCTCTTGGTCATCTAACTGCAATACAGTGGGTGCAGCATTGCTCTTAGGCAATGTAGAGGGAATTGAAACGCTTGTAGAATTGCCTTGTAATTCAGACACAATATCTTCCAAACATGATTGCAGCTGCGCTAGCGTTTGTATGTTTCCTTGTTCTAACTCTCCGAGTAGGTGCAAAACAGAGCCAAATTGAGTGCGTTGAGACTGTCTAAAAAGTGCGTGCCAAACCCCCCCTAAAGCTTGGATTGTTAAAGGCTGCGCAACTGTCGCCGCTGGTACTGTAGCTTCTGCATTTTCTAAGAACTGAGTAGCTGTGTTGTCTGGTGATTCTACATACAATCTTTGTAGTGCTAATGATAGGTTTTTATCAACTCGCAGATTGGACAATTCCAACAAACTTTGACGGCAGTGAGCTTTTTCCAGTACTGACCAAATTTGGGTCATCTGGTTAAAAAAACGTACAATTTGTAACGAGCTTAGTGAATCATCCTGCCACAAATCAAGTAATTCATGCCAATTTGAGCGGTCTTCGATGAGTACCACCTGCATGTCATCCTGCTGCCAAGCATCATGAATGGGCGGTATTCCCAGATGGCAGCATGATCGTAAGGCAATATAAGGTTTGGCGAGACTGGGAATTTTATCAACCCCAACTGATTCCATGACTAACCCCTTGTGCTGATTTGTCAGCATAACCTCAAGGAGTGACACTTGGTATGGTTGGCAGTCTAGAACTCTCACACTGACTTCAGTGTTAGGAGCAATTTCCTGTAACGCTGGCAGTGGTTCTAGCAGCTGATAACGCTTTTGTGAGTCTAAGTAAGAACCTGCTGATAGAGGAGATAAAGAAAATGAGGAAGCAAAATCTTCCTTATCCTCCGCAACTGGCAAAGTCTCTTCTTTTGTAATAATTGCCCACAAAACGCTTCCGCATGCTGCGCCACAGTTATCACATTCTTGTGCATTTAAAGCCAAATGAGTGCCGCACTCAGGGCAGACCTTGTGAGTCAGTGAAGCGCCACAGCGTTGGCAGAATTTGTTAGCATTGGGGTTTTCAAATTTACACTGAGGGCAAATCAGCATTGTGGAAGTTCCTTAATTCCCGTTCCAAGGTGCTTCTAGCCACTACAATCCAAAAGTGCCACATTTGTTAGCACCTGCCTACAGTAGATCTACAATATATTGTGATTCTTTTGGCGAATTTTAGTGGCAGTCTTAATTTTGACGCATACTAACTATAAACTTGAGATATTGGGATTAGCTTTTTTTTACAATAAATTGCCATGAAAACTAAGCATGATCGCATATTTCAACACATATCTTTAGGTTTCGGAAACTCAAAAGGTGACTAGATTTGGGATGATACACTCTACAATGATAACTACACTCATACTTTAGTTATAATCTAAAAGCGTTGTTCATTTGCTTTTTAACTTTCTTGAGGCTGCAAAAGCTAAATCAACTAACAACTTGAGTTCACCAGATTTTAGCTCACGCCATTGACCTGGTTGTAGGTTATCTAACCGTAAGTGGGCAATGCTTACCCTGACTAGCCGTAAAGTCGGAAATCCCACAGCCGCCGTCATTCTCCTGACCTGACGATTTTTGCCCTCTGTCAAAGTCATTTCTAACCACGCTGTCGGCACATTTTTGCGAAACCTAATCGGCGGATCGCGTTCTGGTAAAGAAGGTTCTATTGGCAATAGCGCCACTAAGGCTGATCGAGTGCGGTAATCTTGAATCGTCACACCTTGTTGTAGCTGCGTCAAAGCCGCAGCATCAGGAATTCGTTCTACCTGCACCCAGTAAGTTCGTTCGTGTCCAAACTGAGGGTGACAGAGGCGATGTTGCAATTGCCCGTTATCGGTTAATAGCACTAACCCCTCACTGTCCCAGTCCAAACGACCCACAGGATATATATCGGGTATGTCGATATAGTCTTTGAGGGTGCTACGAGTGGGAGTGTCTTTTGTAAACTGGCTGAGGACACCATAGGGTTTGTAAAACAGAATGTGTCGGTAAGTCATGAGTAAAAATAAAAATAAAAATAAAAATTTTAGGACTTACATATTGACACTTGAATCGTATTTAAGCATTTCTCTGTTTTACAGTCTTAAAGCTTGATAGTTAGATCATACTCTCGAACCGCCAGAAGAATACCTATTTTTGAAGAGCAGCAGGCGCAGAGCAGACAGAGGGAGGAGTAAATTGTTACAAGTAATTTTAGACCACTGATATAAGTAACAAGCACTAGCAACTGTATCGCCCAAGAAGACGAAACCTAACACTAGTACTCATTTTTGTATGTCTTGCCAATATTGACCTATTTCAACTTCTCGTAATTTCATCATATCGTCTATGTTGCCGCTTCCTATCGTTTTGCCATCTAGACTACATCCTAGTGAAAGTATAATCAAAGACATATTAATTGCTTCGCTCCAATGAACACCTTTCTTGAATCGCTCCTTACCAAGGGCAGAAATAGAAGGGTTTGGATTTTGGATTGTAGAGACGTTAGATGTAACAGACCCAGTTGCATACGCGGGTTCCTCCACTTGGTTAATGTAGCTTTTTTTACTTTTATATTGAAGTTTGTAACCTGTATTTTCCAGCAGTTTCGAGATATTATACCAACCTTTTATACACGTATCCGTTGAATTCTCAATGTATCGATACAAACCTCTGGAAAGTTCAACCCTCAATCCATTTGGTTCGCGGTTAAGTTGCGTAGCAATCTCAGTTGGACTGTAACCAGAAAGCAATCCCCGCAGACAAGCTTTTTCAGTCTGAGTCAGTTGTTTGCACTCCCTGCGTCTTTCTTGCTGCTTGGCATTCGCAATATCTCGGTATAACTTATCCAGGTTCCAATGCTCGTTTGCTTCAGCAAACTTCTGTGACAAATTATCGCTTCGCAGATGAGAAGGTAATGTCATAACACTTATGATCACAAGAAATTTTCCTTATGGTTATTTTAAATAGCAGTATGAATACAGTTGTTTAAACACACATAATCTTTAGAATTCAGTTTAATTAAGGCTATTAGCTTCATCAAGATTAGGCGATCGCTTTGAGATAAGTATTTTTTGTATTGTAGTGTTAGTTGCTGTACTGATGTGATTTAAGTTTTGCGCGGGAACATTTCATCTGTGCAAATTGCCAAAAATCCGAAAATTAGTTTTAGGCTGAAAGCGAAAATTAGCGTTTAGCTGGGAGTAATGCACTCTTTACCAGGCGATGCGGAAGCCGCCGCTACGCGAACGCTTTACAATCAAGATGAAGGACTTGATCTGGCTATATCTCCAGGATTTGTACTTTTTGTCCTGTTTTGTTCACTGTCTGGTGTATTTCAAGTTAACTTCTCAAATCAGTATTTTACAAGCTTTATATAATTAGTCATCAGATAAAATCGAACAATCAAACTCATTGTTTATTGTTTGGTTAGATGTAAGTATTTTTTATACTGTAATGTTACTTGCTGTATTAGTGTAGCTGGGGTTTTGTGTTGCGGAAATTGCTAATGCTCGTTAGGTGACTTGGCGGGAGCGGGTTGGTTATGTTTTGTCTATTACTTCAAGCAGTCTTCATATCCCCAACTTCTTAGAGGGGATATTAGGAGAAGCGATCGCAAGCAAACATTAGTTTTACTAGGAGAATACACAATGAGAAAAGTATTAGCTTTAATTTTAGTTTTGCCCCTTTTAAGTAGCGTTGTTACAGAGCAACCAGCCCACGCTTGGAAAACTCCAAAAATTATAAGGGAAGCCGATGTTACCAATAAAAACAGTGGAATAAGGAAAGTTGGACCACGGGTAGATCCAACTAATCCAAATTCAGCAGGTGGAAGATTTGTCAAAAAAGCCGTCCCAGTAAGTTGTGCGGTAGCAGGAGCTGTAGCAGCATCACCAGCTACTTTAACAGCAGCAGGTGTTGTAGTAACAGCAGGAGCAGCTACTGTTGCACATAGTGGTTGTTACAAAATCGTTGAAGAAGCGCAAAAAAAATAATACCTAGGAGACTTCCCTAATAACTATCATTCAGATCCCCGGATAGATCCCTGATTTCGCAAAAGTTGTCGGGGATCTATGGGAAGTGATCGCTTTCTACGACACGATAATTCTGTGCAATCACTCAGTTTTTTACACACGTAGCAAATAAGCCATGAAAGGATTAAAAATCGTTTTACTATCCTGTGCAATTATTTATCCATTTTCATCAATTATTGGAACTCAAATTGCCTTAGCAGACACTCCAATAAGTAGTTGTATTAACTCTTTGCTTTACAGAAACAGCGATTACGGTAAAAAGAGAACAGAACTTAGCGAGGAAACCGTAACAAGCGTTTGCAAAGGAGTAACAACTCAGCAAGAAGCAAGTTCTATTCAAAATTGTGTTGATTCCTTGCTTTACAGAAACAGCGATTACGGTAGAAAGAGAACTGAGACGAGTGAAGAGACTGCTATTGGTGCTTGTGCAATAAGTCGTGCTACTCCTGAAAATAATCCTATACCTGCAAGCAACACAATAATCGTTGTCCCAGGTGGAAATCCAACTACACCTTCAACCCCTGGAGGTTCGCCAAAGGCTATTACTGACTGTATGAAACGCTTGATGTACGAGCGTAAATTAGTTTGTACTCGTAGTGGTTTTCCTAGGTGTAGCCACTTTCCTAATGAAGGATTTGGAGGTTGGCAGACGCAGGATGTACGAACTGATGTGAGCGAGCAAACTGCTGTTCAAGCTTGTCGCAATGCTCAGTAGATAATTTGTAGATTATTAGAGCGATCGCACTCTCGATAACACGATTATTTTAGGCGATCGCACTTTCCAACACCACGATAACTTTATGCGATCGCACTGGTGATAGTCCTGATAGCACATAGGAATGATTCGATTAATTAGTAGGTTGCTCAGAGCGATCGCACTCTCAATAACACCATTATTTTAGGCGATCGCTCTCACTTTAAGGTTAAGAGCGTGATCGCACCAATCCTCCACTATTTGCCTATTAATTTCTCGTATTCCGCATGTGTGCCAATCCAAAACCACAATATCCCCTTTTCTACTTCTACACCCAATGCTCGATAGTTTTGTCCCGCTCGTACTGACCAATACTTACCAACTTTTTTAAAATGGAGAGATGGATGAGTTGGATCGGCTTTCAGTAACTCGTAACATTGGTCAGTAACTGTTGCACACCCTCAGGCAATTTATCGTAACATTCCCAAAACCGACCAGTTGTATAATGCATTAAATTTGTCGATAGTTACCTGCTTTAAAATCTCCTATGGCTTCTTGAGCTAATTCTTCTAACTTAGCATTAGCAATATCTTCTTCTAACTGTTTATCCCAACGCTGATAATCTAAATCTAAAAACCATTTCATCAATTTTTGAAACTCATCAGGCGGAAGTGTCAGGATGGCGGCTTCTAGCTGTTCCAGTGTCATAATCAATGAATCTACTTCACTAGTCGATTCTATCGTAAACCTTGGTTTTGCTGTCTATGTTTCGCCCAATTGTTTCCAAATTTCTCATGAATGATTTAGGATTGCGATAGCTTCGCTTGCCTTGTGCACAAAGCGCACGCTACGCGAACAGAAGATCGCACCAATTCTCCATTATTTGCCTATTAATTTTTCGTATTCCGCGTGTGTGCCAATCCAAAACCACAATATCCCCTTTTCTACTTCTACATCTAATGCTCGATTTAAATTCCTAATTATGCCTCGACGTATTGACAAAGAGTTGTTGGTTCGGGAATTGGTAAACCTTCCTCGCGTAATCCTTCTAAATGAAAAGCAATAGCTTCTTTTATTTGTTCCTCAGTTTCTTCTATCGTTAAACCTGTAGCCACACATCCAGGTAAGTCAGGAACATAAGCAGAATAATTATTAGTAGCTTTCTCAATTACTATTGCGTAACGCATTAATTTTATTCCTGATTTTCTATATCTTCTTGATATTCTTTATTTTCGATTTTTTCAGTTGAACTTTTTAATTGAGCTTGTTTCAAAATACTGTTTAATGTACCAAGTGCTAAATCATCAGATAATTTTCCAGGAACCGTAACTAAACCTGATTTTGTCAGATGTTTGTATTGACGATGACTTCCCTTTGTTCTTGCTAAATATCAGCCATCATTTTCTATCATTTTAATTATTTCTTTGACTTTCATTTTATTTTAATTAGTAAACCTGCTGCTTTCCACTCAGTAATTGTCATTTCGCCGAAGGAAGTTGCTGGGTTGGCAAGACTTGTAACAGCTATCAATACCAAATAGGAAAGCTGACGTTGATAATTCAGTATTGGTAGCGAAGGCACTATTAAACTTTGGGAAGTTAGGTAATATTTTTCTGATAGATAATAATTTTTATCAATACATCAGTCATAAAATTATTTTTTGGAATTTTGAATTTGCGCGTCAGCGAAAGTCACCTTACAAATTTTTAACTTCCTTGTTCCGACCCATAACGAAAATGCTAAGATGATTTCTTATGCTAGGGGTGCCTGTATATCAGGCTGAGATTACACTCTTAACACCTGAATCCGGGTAATACCGGCGGAGGGAAGCTGTTTATCGAGGAAATCAAATATGCGGACTGAATGGGTTGCCAAGCGTCGTGGGCAGAGCAATGTCACTCAAATGCATTATGCACGTCAGGGTGTCATCACACAAGAAATGCATTATGTCGCGCAGCGGGAAAACCTCCCCGTGGATCTCGTCAAAGACGAAGTCGCACGGGGACGGATGATTATCCCTGCTAACATTAACCACACGAACTTGGAACCAATGTGTATTGGTATAGCCTCCAAGTGTAAGGTTAATGCCAATATCGGTGCTTCTCCCAACTCTTCCAATCTTGACGAAGAAGTGGCAAAGCTGAATCTAGCGGTGAAGTATGGTGCTGATACCGTAATGGATTTGTCCACTGGTGGCGGAAACTTGGATGAAATTCGCACTGCGATTATCAAAGCTTCACCAGTACCAATTGGGACAGTACCAGTTTATCAAGCTTTAGAAAGCGTCCACGGCAATATTGAAAAGCTGACACCAGAGGACTTTCTGCATGTGATTGAGAAACACGCCCAGCAGGGTGTCGATTACATGACTATCCACGCTGGGATTTTGATTGAGCATTTGCCTTTAGTCAGAAGTCGCCTCACTGGCATTGTGTCTCGCGGCGGAGGTATTTTGGCAAGATGGATGCTCGCTCATCACAAGCAAAACCCACTTTATACCCACTTGCGCGACATCATTGAAATCTTTAAGAAATATGACGTTTCCTTCAGTTTTGGTGATTCCCTGCGTCCTGGTTGTACCCATGATGCATCTGATGATGCACAATTAGCGGAACTCAAAACTCTCGGACAAGTAACTCGTAAAGCTTGGGAGGATGATGTACAGGTCATGGTAGAAGGTCCTGGACACGTTCCAATGGATCAAATTGAGTTCAACGTCAAAAAGCAGATGGAAGAGTGTTCTGAAGCGCCTTTCTACGTGCTCGGACCATTGGTAACGGACATCGCCCCCGGTTACGACCACATCACCTCAGCAATTGGGGCAGCAATGGCTGGTTGGTACGGTACTGCAATGTTGTGCTATGTTACACCAAAAGAACACTTGGGCTTGCCCAATCCTGAAGATGTCAGGAATGGTTTGATTGCTTATAAGATAGCAGCTCATGCCGCAGATATAGCCAGACACCGCCCAGGTGCAAGAGATAGAGACGATGAACTCTCCCGCGCCCGTTACAACTTCGACTGGAACCGTCAGTTTGAATTATCACTCGATCCGGAAAGAGCGAGGGAGTACCACGACGAAACTCTACCAGCAGACATTTACAAAACTGCTGAGTTTTGTTCAATGTGTGGTCCCAAATTCTGCCCCATGCAAACCAAAGTTGATGCTGATGCACTCACAGAACTTGAGAAGTTCTTAGCAAAGGATAAGGTGACGGTAACCCAAAGTTAGGAATTGGCAATAGTTAGTCACAGTAATTAGCTGGTAGTAGAAAACTAACTACTACCAACTACCACTAACTGTTTATAAACTGTCGATATCGCTCTTGAATTTCCTTAATCGTATACACTGCCTCAAACTGCAAGCCTGCTTTTTGGTAGAATTCGGCTCCTCCTTGTTGACGATCTACTAGGGAAATCACTTGAGTCACGGTATAACCTGCCTCTCTAAGTCGGTCAACGGCTTTCATAGCAGATTGTCCAGTTGTAACCACATCTTCCAAAACTACTACTTTTGCCCCTTCTGGCAAACTGGGACCTTCAATATATGCCCTTGTTCCATGTCCCTTGGCTTCCTTACGAATAATTAATGCTGGTATCGGTCGATTTTCATATGCAGAAACCACACTGACAGCGCTGACAATCGGATCTGCTCCTAATGTTAAACCAGCAACTGCTTGAGTCTCTAATGGCAGCATAGATAGGAGAATACGACCAATTGCCAAAGCGCCTTGAGGATGAAGTGTTACTTGCTTGCCGTTGATATAGTAAGAACTACGCTGTCCTGAGGAGAGGACAAAATCACCTTCTTTATATGCCAGTTGACAAAGTAAATCGAGTAAATATTGGCTAATGGTTACTAAATCAGTAGTTGTTGCCCCAATATTCGCTTGGGCATGAGTTTTGGCTTGATATGTCATCACAATACGCTCCACTACGTTCCGCTCATAATGACAAAAATATACTTCTCAGACATCCCAACAACAAGTGCTGAGTCTGTGATTTGTTTTTTTCAAACCCGACTCAGGAATGCTGGTCACTTCCTTACGGGAAATCCAAAAAGTTTTTTCTGACTATTTTTAAATCCAGGGTGCAGGAGTTGAACCTGCCTAGCGCGAATTATGAGTTCGCTGCCTCAACCGCTCGGCCAACCCTGGTCGAGTTTAGAGTATAGCACAAGTCAATAGAATTTGACAATATTAATATAAGATACCAGATTTTCATACCATATAGTTTGACGTGACAGTAGTGGAGACTAATATTGATTAAGCTCCTCTAGAAATTGAAGTAAATAGCTTCGATACTTTTAAATAGACCAGCATTCTTTTGCAATGACTTGTTGGCAATGAAACTAAATTCTACGGTACTTCTGACTTTGATTTTGCTAGTTCTGATGTTGGGGGCTGGTTCTGTAAGTGCATTTTGGGGATTTACTTTAGGAAGTGCAGCACTCAAAGGTGTTACAGCACCAGATGCTCGTCCTACCAGCAAATTTTCCAGCACTAAATCAACTAACGAGCAACACACAGGGGTTGCTTTTCTCAAGGAGGATGAAATCCTGAAAATTGTCAAATCGCGAATTGAGGGCAAAACTAAAGCTGCCAAATCTAGAAAAAAAGATGATGATGATGAGCAGGTAAATACCAGCAAGGCCAAGAAAGATCAAAAATCAACGCCCGCCACTGAACAAGAAAAGCCTCAGGAAGGATTTCCCATTAACGCCCAAAGCGAAGGTGTTAACCTTTCTGTACAATCTGCTCGCTTTTCTGGTGGTGCTTTGCTTTTAAAAGTACAAATGCAGAACAAAGGCAAAGATTCTGTACGCTTCCTATATAGTTTTTTGGATGTATCAGATGATAAAGGACGAACCTTAAGTGCGAGCACAGAGGGTTTACCATCTGAATTGCCGGTAAATGGACCTTCTGTTTCTGGTACAGTGAGCATTCCTGCGCCTTTACTTGATAATGTCAAGCGTATTTCACTCGCCCTGACAGATTATCCTGCTCAAAGATTACGCCTAGAAGTGTCAAATATTCCCGTAGAAAGATAAATATTAGTGGTGAGTAGCACAACTAACCACTAAGAAAAAGATTCATGGGGCATCAGTATTATACGGCTTCAACAGTGAGTGCTTTTCTTAGCTTCAGTTGGACAGATGTGGGGCTGCGATTGTTATCAGTGCTACTGCTGATTGCTATCAATGCCTTTTTTGTAACAGCAGAATTTTCTATGGTGACAGTGCGGCGATCGCGCATCCATCAACTGGTGGAGGCTGGGGATATTCAGGCGATCGCCGTTGAAGTTTTGCAACACAGTATGGATCGATTGCTATCGACAACTCAACTAGGTATTACTCTCTCTAGTTTGGCACTAGGCTGGATTGGGGAAAGCACCATCGTTGTGCTTGTAAAATCATGGCTACTATCTTTACCTCTACCTATAGGAATGAGTATAGTCATCGCTCATTCTCTATCAATTCCAATTGCCTTTTTTTTCATAGCTTATTTGCAAATAGTTTTAGGAGAACTCTGTCCTAAATCAGTATCTATACTCTATTCAGAACAACTGGCAAAATTTTTAGGACCTTCGATCAGAGCAACTGTCAGATTTTTCAGCCCTTTTATCTGGATTCTTAACCAATCAACTCGCTGGCTATTACGACTTTTTGGTATTAAATACACAGGTCAAAGTTGGAAGCCGCCTGTTACACCTGAAGAATTACAACTCATTATTTCCACAGAACGTGAATCTAGTGGGTTACAAGCACAAGAACGACAACTACTCAAAAACGTCTTTGAGTTTGGGGACGAGACAGTACAAGCAGTCATGGTTCCTCGCACCAGCGTTATCGCTTTGCCAAAAATCGCTACTTTTGCGACTTTTCTACAGGAAGTAATAGCTACAGGTTACTCTTGCTACCCTATTATTGGAGAATCCTTGGATGATATTCGCGGCATAGTTTACTTCAAAGACTTGGCAAAACCTTTAGCTTTAAGAAAGATAACTTTAGAAACACAAATTCAGCCCTGGATACGTCCTGCAAGATTTGTCCCAGAACATACTCCCTTAAAGGAACTCTTGCCAACAATGCAGCGAGAGGAACCAACTATGGTGATGGTAGTTGATGAATTTGGTGCAACTGTGGGATTGGTTACGATCCAAGACATTATTGCTCAAATCATCGGTAATCGAGGCGAACCAGACACCACTAACGATTTGCTTATCAAGATTTTAGACGAGCAAACTTTTCTTGTGCAGGCTCAAACAAATCTGGAAGACCTGAATGAGGTTTTGCATCTCGATTTGCCCTTGAGAAAAGAATACCAAACTTTAGGAGGGTTTTTACTTTACCAGTTACAGAAAGTTCCCAGCCTTAGCGAAATCTTTCGCTATGAAAATCTAGAATTTACCGTCATCTCAGTCACTGGACCACGCTTACATCAAATTCAGGTGCGACGGTTGCAGGAGTCAACAAACTAAGGGTATAGGGGTGTAGGGGTGTAGGGGTGTAGGGGTATTGGGGAGCCACTCCCCTTATACCCTTACACCCCTACTTCGCATAAGCCAATGGGTCTTTCAATCCCAGTTCTGCAAAAGCTGCAAGACGCAACCGGCAAGAATCACAGACACCACAAGCAACATCGCCTCCTTGATAGCAAGACCATGTGAGTTCCCAAGGAACACCCAATCTATTCCCGAGTTGGATAATTTCAGTTTTTTTTAGCTGAATTAAGGGTGTATTGATGGAAATGCTTTGCCCTTCGCGTCCTTGTTTTGTTCCTAAACGAAACACTTCCTGCATTGCTTGGATGTAGTCAGGACGACAATCAGGATACCCAGAATAATCTAGAGCGTTAACACCTATGTAAACACACTGAGCCGAAATCGTTTCAGCATAACCAAGGGCAAAACTTAAAAAGATGGTGTTGCGAGCTGGAACATAGGTAACCGGAATATTTTGAGACATTTCCTCTATGTCACGCTTTAGTGGTAATTCTATAGCATCATCCGTAAGAGCCGAACCACCCCATTGTCTTAAATCAAACTTGACTAATTGCTGGTCTACCACGCCTGCTTTTTCAGCAATTGCCAAAGCTGAGTCTAACTCTCGTCGATGTCGCTGTTGGTAATCAAAAGAAATGGTGTGGCAGTTATAACCATCGGCGATCGCTTGGTATAAAACCGTAGAAGAGTCTAAACCACCAGATAATAAAATGACAGCTTTCATAATCAACTTGCTATACGTGTAGAAACCCAGTATTTGTGTCTTTCGGATACGCTACAAAGAACAGGTGTGGGAGGAAGCACAATCTGGAACTTTTAACTTCAGTCTCAAATCTACTAATAATGATTGTGTCAGCCAATTGAGCCGCACCCGTAACTAAAAATTAGGGGCTACCACCTCCTGCTTTATTGTAGATTTACTATTCGGTAATCATTTTTTTGTGAAACAAAGAGCACTTGACTAACGTCCTAGTTATGTTCAAAAGCTAATAAAAAAAGTGATTATAGTTTTTGTAAAGTACAAAAAAAGCATCAATTTAAACACTTCTTATAAAAGCGAGTCATATGGCGGGAACTCACAATAAACTTTGAAATTCTTCATAAATAGAACCTCTATGTTACCATCTGGATGGTTTTAGACGCATAGTGATTGGTAGCTGAGTATCAAGTTCAAGGACTATAACGTCTCTAAGTGTGGTGGTTGAGGAGAGAATAACAGTGCAGAATAGAAGTATGTCAGTGGGAGAACAAAATGGTCAAGTACAGCGCAATTATCCACGACCGATCCGCATAGGCGTGATCGGCGTGGGTAATATGGGACAGCATCACGTCCGAGTACTGAGTTCAATGAAGGACGTTGAACTTGTTGGTGTAGCAGATATAAATGTTGAACGAGGATTAGAAACAGCCAGCAAGTACAAGGTACGCTTTTTTGAAGATTATTGCGATCTCCTGCCGCATGTACAGGCAGTTTGTATTGCCGTACCCACGCGTTTGCATTACGCTGTTGGAATCAACTGTCTTTTGGCGGGAATTCATGTTCTGATTGAAAAGCCAATCGCAGCCAGTATATCTGAAGCCGAATCACTCGTAAATGCTGCCGCCGATTCTCAATGTATTTTACAAGTAGGTCATATAGAGCGGTTCAGTCCAGCATTTCAAGAATTGAGCAAGGTGTTGAAAACCGAGGAAGTGCTGGCGCTAGAGGCACATCGTACCAGTCCATATTCAAGTAGGGCAAACGATGTCTCAGTTGTTTTGGATTTAATGATTCATGACATCGACCTCCTTTTGGAATTAGCGGCAGCACCTGTAGTAAAGTTAACAGCTAGTGGGAATCGTACATTAGACTCTGGTTATTTAGATTACGTAACTGCTACTTTAGGGTTTGCCAATGGTATTGTTGCTACTGTGACAGCCAGTAAAGTGACTCACTGCAAAATCCGCCGTATTGTTGCCCATTGTAAAAACTCCTTCACTGAGGCAGATTTTCTTAGAAATGAAATTTTGGTTCATCGACACACTAACGATTATCGGCAAGCACTTTACAGACAGGATGGCGTGATTGAAAGAGTTTCTACAAGCAATACTGACAAGTTAGGGGCAGAGTTGGAGCATTTTGTCAACTGTGTGCGTGGAGGTAATCAACCTTCAGTTGGTGGAGAACAAGCACTCAAAGCCTTGAGATTGGCAAGCTTAGTTGAGCAGATGGCTTTGGAAGATCGTGTTTGGAACCCATTAGATTGGCAATCTGAACCAAAAGTGCAATCTTTGACACCCACTGTTTAAGGGAACAAAAGACAGTTAACAGCAGGGTACATCAATAATGTATAGAAAGGGAATGGGGGATCGGTTGTAGGGGGCGAGACAATAAAATCTCGTTATCATCCACAACCTGTAACCCATACCCTTTTTCATTTATGTAAAGTGTATTTTTTCACAAAATTAGCTAAAAAGTATTTAGATTAGGACTTACGCAAAAACTCTTTCAAACTCGTATTTGTTTGTGTCCTTTGTGGTGCATTCTAAGTATACGCGAAGATACGTTTTTCGCTTATTGCTGCGTAAGTCCTGTAAATAAAGCAAGTTTGATGTAGTAACAACAAATGACTACGAAACTTCTGTCGTAATTTCAGGAATACACTTGATGCTTGAATGGATAACCAATACTATTAACTCTCTGGGCTATTGGGGGATCGCTGTGCTGATGTTTCTGGAAAATGTCTTTCCCCCGATTCCTTCAGAACTAATTATGCCATTGGCGGGATTTACAGCAAGGGCAACCCCAGAAAAGCTTAATATCATTGGCGTATTTTTTGCAGGACTGCTAGGTTCAGTATTCGGCGCACTTATCTGGTACTATCCTGGTAGATTATTAGGGGAAAAGCGTTTACAAGCTTGGGCTGATAAGTACGGTAAGTGGCTGAGTATATCAAGTAAAGATATCACTAAGGCAAAGAACTGGTTTGACCAGCAAGGTAGCAAAGCAGTTTTTATTGGTCGGCTTGTACCGGGAGTACGTACCTTAATTTCTGTACCCGCAGGCATGAGTCATATGCAGCTGCTACCATTTTTAATCTACTCAACTTTAGGTAGCGCTGTATGGGTTGGTTTGCTAACATACTCAGGATATGCCTTGGGTAGTCAGTATAAGTTAGTGGACGAGTATCTGGCTCCTGTTTCTAAAATTTTGGCTGTAGTTCTGATCCTAGGATTTGTCGTCTGGGTAATGAAGCGTAAGCGAAAAAACAGGAAAAAGTAAAAATTATTATTTATAACTAGCGTTGGAAAAATAAGCAAGTAGGTGGTTTGAATGAAATATAAAATGTCGTGCTGGCCGGAAAACGCCCAGTGGTAAGAAAGTAGGGAACTTTCCTGTTCTCACTACCGCTATCTAAGAATTCATTACGGCTACTTACTTTCTATTTGTATAAAAGCAAGTTTTTGCAATTCTCCTTGTTAGTTTTGTCATTCTATGATATTTAGTGAAACTTACGTGCCATGTTTATCGCTCAACAACTAAGTGATTGTTTATATATTGCTTGCTACAGTTGACGCAACAGATGTTTTCTGGTACACCCATTTCTGTAAGATGAGCATGATAACTTGTGAGAGCTAAGTTAAGTACTAGGAGCTTTTATGACAGACCAACCTTCCGCTGCTACTCCCATGAACGCCGCTGCTATTCCAATGAATAGAGTTTCAGCAGCGACTCCGATAAATGCTGCTCCCCCTCAACCAGTTGCTGGTGTTCCGGGGAAAAAGATTCTCAGTATTGACTTAGGTAGAACTTCTACAAAGACTTGTATTAGCCGCGAGTCTAATAATGTGACGTTCGTCTCCGCAAACGTGAAAGAAATGTCAATGGAACAAGTGCGTGGAGGTGTTTTTGAAGCCCGCGCAACTGATCCTTTGATGGATCTGTGGTTGGAATATCAAGGCAATGGATACGCTGTAGGTCAATTGGCAGCAGATTTCGGAGCTAACTTAGGAGTCGGTCAATCTAAAGTCGAATCCGCACTGATCAAAGTCTTGGCTTGCGCTGGCTACTTTAAGCTCAAAGATGAGATCTCTGTGGTACTCGGTCTGCCTTACCTTTCTCAAGAACAATTTGAGAAGGAAAAAGCACAGCTCATCAGCCAACTCAGTGGTCCTCATGTGATGAATTTTCGCGGAGAAAGCGTACCATTGAATATCAACAAGGTTTGGGTCATGCCAGAAGGCTATGGCAGCTTACTATGGTGTGAGGCTCAACCAAAGAGAGGTACAGCAATGCCCGACTTTACCAAAGTCTCTGTAGCAATTGTTGATATTGGACATCAAACCACCGATTGTTTGATGATTGATAATTTCCGCTTTGCCCGAGGTGCGTCAAAGAGTGAAGACTTCGGTATGAGCAAGTTTTATGAACTGGTTGCTGCTGAAATTGAGGGCGCAGATAGCCAGTCTCTATCTTTGATTGCTGCAGTCAACCGAATCAAAGGCGATCGCTTCTACCGTCCTAGAGGTGCAAGCAAGCCTACCAATCTAGATGACTTTCTTCCCAATTTGATAGAAATGTTTTCTCGCGAAATCTGTAACCGCGTGCTAGCATGGCTACCAGAGCGCGTTACCGATGTGATTCTCACCGGAGGAGGTGGAGAATTCTTCTGGGAAGATGTTCAACGCTTGCTCAAAGAAGCAAAAATTAATGCCCACTTAGCTTCGCCGTCTCGGCAAGCAAACGCTTTAGGGCAATATATTTATGGAGAGGCACAGTTATCCAACGCTCGCGCTAGAACTTAACACTGATGTTCCAATGGTCAAAAAAAGTAGTGAAATCCGTTACGTTTGAGCCAGGGGTGGCTGACGAAAGCTTGTTAGCTCTTGTGGAAAGTCATTTGGAGAAAGATCCCCAAAAAACTTTCAGCGACCTCTGTAAAGAAGCCTTATGGCAATCTTTATGCGTACCGGAATCTGTACGACCAGCCCCGAAACCAGCAGCAGCAACAGTAACACAAGGGGTGGAACAAAAAATTCTGGAACAAAAAATTGCTGCACTGCAAAGTCAGATAGCTAACGTTGAGGAACGTTTTTTTGCCAAGGAAGCTAATCGGTTGGAAATGCTGGAACAGCAGCTAATACAACTGAGTCAACAAGTGGCTCAATTGGCTATTATGCTGAACAATGTTTCAACCACTTCCCCTCCAACCCCTCAACAGGTCTCAGCCATAGAAGTAATCAATCATACTTCTATTCCTAATCATGCTGCTGCCACTCCTTCTCAAGAAGTTGATCCAGTTATCAGCCGTATTAGCCAGTTTCTGGATGATTTCTAAGGACATTTCAGGCTGTGAATGTGTTTGACTGGTATAAAACCTCCTTAATGAGAATTCTCTTAAGGAGGTTTTATATTTATGAATTTTTATTGTTTTGTGTTAACCACTTAGCAGGGCTAGTTTGTGGTGTTTGTGGCTGCTTTGAGACGGCAGTTGCTTTATCGGTTTTTTTATTACCATAGCTGAAGCTATCCACCAGATTGCCTTGTCCATCATACAGTAGCCCCACATTCCCTTTATTGTTCCAAAGTGCTCGCTTAATGCCAAAACTCAAACTCCCGCTTTCTGGGTGTATCTCATTGGTATAAACTCGCAAACTTTTTCCTGGTGTCAACAGCGTCCCTTTGGGAAAATAAAAGTTTTGCCGACCATCGTCACTATTGAGTCGCCACCCTGATAGATCTACTTTTGCTAGTCCCTGATTGGTAATTTCAACATACTCATCTGACTCCGTCTGTTTTACGACCCCTTTATAGAAAATGTCTTTAATCACTACTCCCCGTGGACTAGTATTGACGCTAGCCTCAGCCTTAGTCGGCAAGCCTAGTACTGTTGTGAAGCACAAAACCAAAGCAACAATGGCAACAGCCGTCTGTGAGAAAAGTTTTTTCATAAAATCCTTGCTTACTCCCTCTGTTCAGCATAGATCATGAGATCTAGTATGAAAATTATCCAAAATTAAAGTAATTTAATATACTAGTCCCATAATTTAGGCGGTCAAATGCAAAGAATTCAAAAACTTTATCCACCCATCGAACCTTACAAACAAGGCAAGTTAAAGGTTTCTGACCTGCACACTATTCATTTTGAAGAGTCAGGCAACCCACATGGCAAGCCAATTGTTTTGCTACATGGAGGACCAGGAGGTGGATGTCCGCCCTTTTATCGACAATATTTCAATCCAGAAAAATGGCGTCTTGTAATGTTTGACCAACGTGGTTGTGGTCAAAGTACGCCTCATGCAGAACTACGGGAAAACACCACTTGGGATTTGGTTAGTGATATTGAAAAGCTGCGATCGCATTTGGGTATAGAAAAGTGGGTTGTCTTCGGTGGAAGTTGGGGAAGCACTCTAGCATTAGCTTACAGTCAAACTCATCCCTCTCGATGCACGGGACTCATTTTACGTGGCATCTTTATGTTAAGGCACAAAGAATTGCAATGGTTTTATCAAGAGGGAGCTAGTTATATTTTTCCTGATGCTTGGGAAGAATATCTCAAACCAATTGAGCGTACAGAACGTAATGATCTGCTAACAGCTTATTACAAACGCTTAACCAGTTCAGATGCACAAACTCGGTTGGAAGCAGCCCGTGCTTGGTCAATTTGGGAAGCTAGTACAAGTCGATTGTTTCTAGATACAGAACTGATGCAAAAGTTTGGCACAAATGAGTTTGCAGAAGCCTTTGCACGAATTGAGTGTCATTATTTTATTAATAAAGGATTTTTTGAATCAGAGAATCAATTACTTTCAAATGTTGAGCGCATCCGCCATATTCCTACAGTGATTGTTCAAGGACGTTACGATGTTGTTTGTCCGATGATATCCGCTTGGGAATTACATCGTGCTTGGGAAGAAGCTGAATTTGTTGTTGTCCCTGATGCTGGACATTCAATGAGTGAACCAGGAATTCTTAGCGCTTTGATTTCGGCAACAGATAAGTTTGCAAACTTTCAATGAGTTAGGAACACATTTAGTTATTTGTGTGTCATCAATAGTATCATAATTACTATTACACTTTTTATACTAAAAGTCTTGTTACCGGGTGCCCTGTGTGAATGCTAGAATCCACTGTTAGAAAGTAGGGATACCTCAATGTCAGTAGTAGCTAACGTAGTCAAATTTGGTACAGACGGCTGGCGGGGCGTCATTGCCGATGAGTTCACCTTTGAGCGTGTAGCCTTAGTTGCGCCACTTGCCGCAAAAGTTTTACTTGATACATACGGAAAAACAACAGGCAGCCGTACAATTATTGTCGGACACGATCGACGGTTTATGGCAGAAGATTTTGCTCATAAAGTCGCGGATGTTGTCTGTGCTGCTGGATTTGATGTACTACTCACGGATACTTATGCCCCAACTCCAGCTTTTAGTTGGGCGGCGAAGGAACAAAATGCCTTGGGTGCACTCGTAATTACCGCGAGTCATAATCCAGGCAAATATTTGGGATTAAAAGTCAAAAGTGCTTTTGGTGGTTCTGCACCGCCAGAAGTTACCAAGCAGATAGAAGCACTTTTATCAGACGAACTACCACCCGCATCAACTCCAGGCAAAATAGAGAAATTCAACCCCTGGGGCAGTTATTGTCAAGCACTCGAAGGTAAAGTTAACATTGCAAAAATCCGCGATGCGATAGCCGCAGGTAAACTCACAGTATTTGCCGATGTGATGCATGGCGCGGCTGCTGGTGGATTGGCAATGCTACTTGGCAATGAGATCAAAGAAATTAACAGCAATCGTGATCCCCTGTTTGGTGGCGGCGCACCAGAACCACTACCCAAATACCTTTCGCATCTATTTGAGGTGATGCAAAATCACCAAAAAACGAATCAAGGAGGTTTAGCGGTAGGGTTGGTGTTTGACGGGGACAGCGATCGCATTGCCGCTGTTGATGGAGACAGCAATTTCCTAAGTTCACAAATCTTAATCCCAATATTAATCGACCACTTAACCCTACGCCGCAATTTCAAAGGCGAAATAGTCAAAACTGTGAGTGGTTCTGACTTGATTCCTCGCGTAGCAGCACTCCACAACTTGTCAGTGTTTGAAACAGCCGTCGGTTATAAATACATTGCTGACAGAATGTTAGAAGCACAAGTTTTGTTGGGTGGCGAAGAATCGGGAGGAATTGGGTACGGAAGCCATATACCTGAACGCGATGCACTTTTATCAGCATTGTACGTGCTAGAAGCGATCGTGGAATCTGGGCTAGATTTAGGTGATTACTATCGCCATTTACAACAACAAACAGATTTCACCTCCGCCTATGATCGCATCGATTTACCCCTCGCCAGCATGGAAGTGCGATCGCGTCTTTTACAACAATTGCAAACCCAACCTTTAACAGAAATCGCAGGAAAACCAGTCATTGATTGCCAGACAATTGATGGCTACAAATTCCGCCTAGCGGACAACAGTTGGTTAATGATTCGTTTTAGCGGTACCGAACCCGTTTTACGGTTGTACTGCGAAGCACCCACACTTCAACAAGTACATCAAACTCTAGCTTGGGCAAAAGACTGGGCAGAGAATTAACAATTCAAAATTCAAAATCACCGAAGATTGGAGCGGAGGTTTCCTCCGCTCCAACTTCTCTCAAAATTCAAAATTAAAGACAGTTTGAGTTGGGGATTGAAACCTTAACTCAAACTGAGGAAGCAGTGCTGTGGGCAGGTTTCCCGACAACAGTCATCTGGCGTATCTCCTCTGGAGATGCTTCGCTTTAGCCCTCTGGGCGTGCGCTTTGCGCATACCCGAAGGGTTATCAGTTGTCATAAGTCAGTGATCACTGTTAACTGTTAACTGTTAACTGTTAACTGACTTATGACATTACTCGTAGTAGCGACAGGAAATCCAGGTAAGTTGAAAGAAATGCAAGCTTACCTAACTGATTCTGGTTGGGACTTAACTCTCAAGCCTGAAGAATTGGAAATCGAGGAAACAGGAGATACCTTTAGTGCTAATGCCTGCTTAAAAGCATCCCAAGTAGCACTTGCAACAGGAAACTGGGCGATCGCTGATGATTCTGGCTTACAAGTGGATGCCCTTGATGGTGCACCAGGAGTGTATTCTGCACGTTATGGCAAAACTGATGAAGAGCGAATTGCCAGAGTGTTGCGGGAATTAGGCGACACACCAAATCGGCAAGCCCAATTTGTTTGTGTCGTGGCGATCGCTCGTCCAGATGGTACAATCGCTTTACAATCAGAAGGGGTTTGTCCTGGTGAAATCCTCTACACGCCTCGTGGAAATAGCGGTTTCGGCTATGATCCAATTTTTTACGTTCAACAAAAGCAATTGACATTTGCTGAGATGACGCCAGAGTTAAAGCGTTCAGTTAGCCATAGAGGCAAAGCTTTTGCATCTTTACTTCAAAAGTTGCCTCATTTAAATAACACTGATTGTTAGTTGTTAGTTGTTAGTTGTTAGTTCAACTTCTATCTAAATATGAACGACTAACGACTAACGACTAACTTTTTGTGGCTAAACAGCTTCTGTATTCTTTTCCCCGGTACGAATTCGCACAACTTGTTCAACTGGCGAGATGAAAATTTTGCCATCACCGATTTCACCTGTGCGAGCAGCTGCGATAATTTTATCAACAACCATATCAACTTGGTTGTCTTCAACAACTATTTCCACTTTTAGTTTTTGCAAAAATTCAACTGTGTACTCAGAACCGCGATAGCGTTCTGTTTGACCTTTTTGACGTCCAAAACCCCGTACCTCTGACACAGTCATACCAACGATACCAGCATTAACGAGGGCAATTTTTACCTCATCAAGCTTAAAGGGACGAATAATAGCTTCTACTTTTCTCATTTCTTTTCTCCCGACTTCTACGTTTATCTATCAAAGCAGATCCAGTGTCTAACATTTTTGCGTTTGCTGTTACAGATTGCAGATTTAACTTGTGAGATTTGTTAAGATTCAAAAGTCAAAAGTTACTGTTAACCGTAGATAGTCTTAACAAAAAACTGCAATCAGCATGCTCATTAGCTTAGCAACGTCACCTCAAATAAATATTGAATCACTTGCCAGATGACTTAACAGTAAATGATTTACTTATCAAAGAAAAGTAAAACTAGTAATACTAAATCCGGATACTTTCTTTTTTCCATTAGTCTGCACGACTTTTGGACAAGTCTCGTTTCGTTCCACCTGTTTTAGGGGACAAAGGAGACTATAAAAGCGGATTTGGTATAAGCATTATCTACCTTAATCATCTTTTCAGTTATTCTATGAGGTTTCTACGTTCAATTTATCATTTTTTCGTAGCTTATTTAACTTTTAAACAAAGATGAAGTGTGATGTGTCACACTTTTAGTTTAAGAATGATTTGACTTAACGACTATGACTTTGAAGTAAAGGGCGTACTACCAAATACCCAGCACTAAAACCAAGAGCAATAATGAACAAGATACCTATTATTAACCACCAGCCCTTAATTCGTAAAGGCTCTGATTCTCTGTAAGAATCATAGCTAACTTGCTGTTCCTCTATAAAGACTGGTTCTGGAATGGAACTTGGAATTTCTATTTTTTGGGAAAAAACAGGTGTCTGGAAATTTTCTGCATAAAAAGCACGCGGATGGGAAACTTGCTCTTTAGAACCTACTTCAGTAATAGGTGGTTTTTTTTGGGTTCTAGAATCAGAAGATGCTTGGGAAGCTTGAGAAAAATTAATCTTGGCTTGTGAATCAACCAGCTTTTGCAAGCGCGAAACAGACTCAACAGCTTTGGTAATTTCTTGCCTAAGTAATTGATTTTCTTTTACGACTTGTTGATTTTGAGCATTGAGAGTGTCTAACTTTCCTTGGACAGTTTGCAATTCTGTTGCCAAGTCCCGATAGACAGAAAGCGGTACAGAGGGAGAATAGACTTGTGTATTTCCTGTTGGTGTATTGCTGTGAACTGAATTTGAGATTGTTCGCATTGGTAAATTTCAATCAAAATTTAATGTCAGTCAGTTAAGCGAATTTGCTACCAGAGACAATTAGTCTGGTGAAAGTATGCCCAAGAATAATAGAAAGATATTCTTGAAGCTAAAAATGATGAATTTACAATTTAAGAGGAGAAAGATACAAGTTTATCAAAAATAGGATATAAATTTGTAAAGTATGAGCTTAAAAAGGAATGTTGGTAAAAAAGAAGTTTAAACGATTTTGCAACTTCTGTCATTCCTTACTTTGTGACTCCCTTACTTATTCAACAGTGGGAAGAAGTGTCCCACAGGACCTTGTCCTTTGCCAATATCTAAAGCGTAAGAAAGGGCTGAAGTGACATACTCCTTTGCTTGTCGTACTGCTGTTATCAAGTCGCTTCCAAGTGCAAGATGGGCGGCGATCGCCGCAGACAGAGTACAACCAGTACCGTGAGAATTTTTTGTTTCTACGTGTTTTGTTGTCAAAGTTTCCATCTTGTGTCCGTCGAACCAAATATCAACACCACGTGAATTTCCTTGCATACCTCCACCCTTGACTAAAACAACCTTTGCCCGTACATTCCTGTGAATGATTTGAGCCGCTGCTCTCATATCATCTAGTGAATTAATTGGTAAACTGCTTAAAATCTGGGCTTCATAGCGATTTGGTGTCACAATAGCAGCCTTAGGAATGAGCAAATGACGCAGAGTGTTCACAGCATCATTATCTAGTAATTGTGCCCCTGTGCGAGAAACCATCACTGGATCGACGACTAAGTTTTGAATTTGTAAAGCCTCCACCTGTTCAGCAACAGCGGTAATGATTTCCTTGTTAAATAGCATTCCCGTTTTCACCGCTTGGACGCCTATATCTTCATACACGGCGCGAATTTGTGCCACAACAGCCTCTGGTGGTATAGGATCAACCCGCATGACGCCCAAAGTATTTTGTGCTGTCACGCAGGTGATAGCGCTTGTTCCGTGAACGCAGTGAAAGGCAAAAGTGCGTAAATCTGCTTGAATACCCGCACCACCACCGCTATCAGATCCGGCGATAGTTAAAGCAACGGGCACCTTGGATGTTGTTTCGGAGTTCATAGGTTAGGGGAGGGAGAGAGGGAGAAAAAGAGGGAGGGAAGGAAACTTCCCTCACTTCCCCATCTGGTGTTAATGGTGGTTGTTCTTGGTTTTTAAGTTTAGACTTTTAACTTTTAAGGCTTTGCAATTGACTTTGCAAATATTTGCCCCATTCTGCGGCTAAGGGAATCTCTGTAAAAGGAACACGTACTGTTTTGTCTGGTTCGGAAAATAAAAATTCCAACTCAATAGTACGACCTTTTTCGGGTGGTTTTTCTACTTCTACTTGTTTTGAGTCTACCAAAAGGGTGATGCTTTGCACATCAAGCAAAGAAAATGATTCTAACTTGATTGGTCCTTTTGGCGTTGGTTTGCCCCAAGTTATATTGTTGCCTTTGTGACCCAAAACTGCATAAATATCATACTTAGCTTGTTCAAATTGTTCTGCCCAAGTGCGGTATGCTTCTATCTTTTGATATTCCTGTGAACCTTGCCAAGCCAACCAAAAAAATGCGAATAACAGCGGTAACCATAAAAGACCACGTTCCATCTTTTAAAAATTGTCCTCCAGTTTGTATAAAAATCCTAAGTTTAGTGCCAGATGCACCACCAAAGGGCTTGTATGAGTTATGGTAGTGAGCAAACTGGCAAAAAGCGGTAATGGTTTGAAATGAGAAAGTTAATATTATTTTGCTTATTTGTCATCGGGCTGAGCGTTGCCTTGTTTAATTTTATGAATTTTCAGGGACTCGCAGCCAAAGGCGAGTTTGAGACAATAGTCCTAAATTTTCGGGAAGATATTCCCAAAGAGGTATTGCAGCAGGATCTGCAAGCTATTGCTCAACAGTACAACGTCACTCCCGAACTAGATAATCAATATTCGGCCAAGGACAATGTTTATATCATCAAGGGCGATAAGCTGCGACTCAAAGAATTGAAAAAGTCGCCACTTGCCCGAGTCATGGATTTTATTGAACCAAATTATATCTACAAAATTCCCAAACCAGGTCAAGCAACTTGGCTGGGAGAATTATTAGAACCCTCGCAAGAGGCTGACGAAGCAAAACCGACATTGAAAGGTCCCAACGATCCCTATTACAGCAAGCAGTGGAATCTCCATAATATTCATGTTGAAGGCGCGTGGACTCAAACCAAAGGCAAAGACATTACGGTTGCAGTGATTGATAGCGGCGTCACTCGCGTGCGTGATCTTATAGAGACAGAATTTGTCCCTGGCTATGACTTTGTTAGCGACAGAGTAGAAGCCAAGGACGATCATGGACATGGCACTCACGTTGCTGGTACGATCGCCCAATCGACCAACAACAGCTATGGCGTAGCTGGAATTGCCTACGAAGCCAAGCTGATGCCTCTCAAGGTTCTGAATGAGTATGGCGGTGGTACTGTTGCTGATATCGCAGCAGCGATTAAGTTTGCTGCTGATAATGGTGCAGATGTGATAAATATGAGCTTAGGCGGTGGCGGTGACAGTCACCTGATGAAAGATGCTATTGACTATGCCCATAGAAAAGGAGTGATCATCATTGCTGCTGCTGGTAATGAAAATCAGAACTCTGCTTCTTACCCAGCGCGTTATCCCCATGTTATCGGTGTTTCGGCATTTGGTCCGGATGGCGATCGCGCACCCTATTCAAACTTTGGTGCTGGAGTAGATATCTCCGCCCCTGGTGGTAGTGATGCAGGCAAGATTTTGCAAGAAACCATCGACCCTGATAACAAAGGCACAGCAGTGTTTATGGGTTTCCAGGGGACAAGCATGGCAGCACCCCACGTTGCTGGTGTTGCTGCATTAGTAAAAGCCTCTGGCGTCAAAGAACCAGACCAAATTCTCGAAGTCCTCAAGCAGTCAGCACGAAGTGTTCAAGATGACAGTTTGAACTACTATGGCGCTGGACAACTCAACGCAGAAGCAGCAGTGCAATTAGCCACTCAAGGGCAAATTTCTTTCCAAGACTTCTTCCGTTGGCTACGGGATAGCGGCTATCTCAACCCTGGTTTTTGGATTGATGGCGGTGCTATAGCGTTGTTACCCAAGATTTTGATGGTCGTCGGTTCTTATGTCCTGGCTTGGTTTTTACGGGTTTACTTCCCGTTCCGCTGGGGCTGGAATTTATCCTGGGGATTGATCACTGGTAGTTCAGGATTATTCTTTCTCAAGGGAATCTATATTTTTGACCTTCCCCAATGGCCTTTCCGTGTGTTGGGCAGTTCTATTCCAGAATTAGGCAATACCCTTCAAGGAACAGATGCTTTTAACCCACTGTTTGCCAGCGTACTAATTCCCTTAGGCTTAATGGCGCTCTTGCTAGGAAATCCTAAATGGAAGTGGTTTGCCATTGGTTCATCACTAGGTGTAGCAGCGTGTTTAGCGGTAAGTGCAGTTTTAGATCCTGCAGTTTTGGGATTGGGCAGTGGTATCTTAGCCCGTATATTCCTCATCGTTAATGCTGTGTTATGTTTCGGTTTAGCTCGTTTAGCTGTCAAAAACGAAGAACAACCAGCTTAAACAGAAATAGGAGGGAAGTAGGGAAGTTTTCCTCCCTCTCTCCCTCTGTGTCTCATCCCCTCAGCAATTAGGAGCAGTTTTACGGATATGAGCATCACAGTTACAGGTACCGTTGAACGCCGTGACATTGGTACTGGCGCTTGGGCGCTAGTTACTGATAAGGGTGATACATACGAAATCCTTAGAGGAGGAGACAAAAATTTACTCAAACAAGGACAAAAAGCAAAAGTCACTGGACAGGTACGTGAAGATGTTATGACTGCTGCTATGATTGGCCCAGTGCTAGAAGTAAAATCTTTTGAGGTGATTAACTCTCCTTAGACGCTGGTGAATTGAGAACTTCTTGCAAGCGACTTCTAAATTCGCCTTTGGGATGACCACCTTTGACCTCGCCCAAAATTTCAAATTCTCCTTCTGGCGAATCACAAATAATGTAGGTGGGCCATCCCATCTGTGACTTATCAGGGTATTGACTCAACAGAATCTGACGATACTTCCGATAAGTCGCTGTATCCTGCATTTTCACGTCAATAAATTGCAAACCCAATTCTTCTGTCACCTTTTTGTCATAGAAAGACATCTTGTGGCAGAGACCGCAGTCTTCGGAAGAAAACTTGATGACAGCTAAATTCATAGATTTACCTAACTCCATAAGAAGCCTCCCACTATAACGGTACTCCGTTTGGCGGTGCTCGATTTGAATAGTGATTTTTGGAATCCCCCCGCACTTGCCCCAAGGATTAGCGGTGGCAAAATATCAAAATTCTTGAGATCTTAACACTGGCTTGTGGAATAACATATTATAGAAGAATACCAAATATTACCAGTCAGCGATTGAACGTTAGGTGCAAACCGCCAAATGCTCACTTGTTTCGTATCAAAAAATAAATCCCCAGTAGCGAGTAGCCAACTAGGGAAGTGAGTTATCAGGGTGCATCTACCAATTCTATGTTCTATGAATAACTAGGGTGTTCCGGACAAAAACCGCCAAATTCTCACTTGTTTCGTATCAAAAAATAAAT
>NZ_JCACKO010000156.1:59310-105058 GCF_059505445.1 Brasilonema angustatum
GGGAAGTGAGTTATCAGGGTGCATCTACCAATTCTATGTTCTATGAATAACTAAGTAAATAAATATATTTTTTGTAAAAAATAAATGTAATCCCAGTTTCTGGTAGCTGACGAAAAAAGTGAGTTATCAAGATGCATTGATCATTTGTGTGTTTGATAAATAACTATATATTTTGGAAAAAATGCGCGAAAATTAAAGCTATAGTTGTGTGAGTCAGAAAAATCCCCTAGTGACCGAAAATCTACTAGGGGTCAGTTATCAGGGTGTATCTACCAATCTTATGTTCTAGAGATAACGACTTTCTCCGGATAAATTCAGCAAAATAGGGGAAAAAAGATTTTGCTTTTATCTACAATGAAAAGAAGGCAGAAGAGAAAAGAAATAAAAATTTTTATCAGTGGTTCTGTAGTGAAATTTGAACTTTCACTAAAAATAAAAAAAACCCCAAGTAGCCGAAAGTCCACTAGGGGTGTCAGTTATCAGGGTGCATCTACCAATACTATGTTCTATAGATAACGACTTTCTCCGGATGATTTGGTCTAGAAAAAATAATTGAGATTTTTTATAAGTTATCAAAAAAACTCATAGGGTGTGAACACATTAGTAAATGTTCAGGAGAAAATTAATTTGGATGTAGAGGTGTCGGTAAATGATTTTCCCCAAAAGATCCGAAACCCCTCGACTTCTAGCATGAGAATAAAATCAGTAAAGACAGAAAAACTCCCAAAAGGTGTTAGCCTACATGGGAGTAAAGATCAAGGTGCATCTACCAGTAAGAAAGTTCTGGGCTAAACTGACTAGATCCGGATAAAGTTATGAAAGAAGATTGGTTCAGAATTTAAAATTGTAGTACAAGAACTCAATCTATGGGATGTAGTTTTATGAACAAAGAATTTTTTCTCTGGGATACTCCAGAGGTTGAAGCAATCAGAGCGAGACTTTTAAGCTAGTCCTAGAGAAGACAGCATGAATTATGACTCGTGGACCGGTGAATCCTTACAGCTTAAAGCTGATGAGCAAAACAACACGAACCAGAAACAATCAGTGCCAGGATGCATCTAAGGTATAAGAAAAAGCAAAACATCGACTTGAAACTTTCAGGTTTCAAACCAGATTTAGGAGGCAAACAGGAGCAGTTGTGACCCAGGAATTTCACATTTCCGTAACCCCAGTAGGGCAAAATGACTACTTGGTGCGCACGGAACAAGTCGCGCCTGGGGTGCCATTAGCAGAAGAACTGGTGACTTGGCCTGTGGCTGATTGGTTGACAGCGGCGGGACATTTGATGAATGACCCGTTGAAGTCGGTGCTGCAGGGAGATGCTCTAGCACGAAACTCCGTCAACTTGGTAGCGTTGGGTCAGCAACTTTATAATGCACTGTTTCAAGGCACTCTCAGAGATAGTTGGATTACGGCACAAGGAATAGCCCAAAACCACCAACAGGTGTTGCGTTTGCGATTAGGGCTCAAAGATACTAAATTAGCACGTCTACCTTGGGAAGTCATGCATGCAGGCGATCGCCCGATTGCGACTGGACCCTATATCGCTTTTTCTCGCTACCAAAATGGAATTGGTAGAACGTCTCGTTTGCCGTCAACAGGTATGCCAGCACCAGCAGAGGAAGGCGGGCTAAAGGTATTGATGGCAATTGCTTCTCCCACAGATCTCGTGCGTCTAGATTTGCTCAAACAAGAAGCTATCAAACTCCAAGCGGAACTTCAACCTGGCGAAAGTGGCAATTATCTGCCGCACATAGAGCTGACCCTGTTAGAACAACCAGGGCGAGAAGAATTAACACAAGCCCTAGAACAAGGACGATACCACGTTCTGCACTACTCTGGTCACAGTAACATAGGTCTTAACGGTGGAGAAATTTATCTTGTCAGTAGCAGAACAGGTTTAAGAGAAACCCTCAGTGGTGACGACTTGGCGGGCTTGTTGGTCAACAATAACATCCAAATGGCAGTGTTTAACTCCTGCCTGGGAACATATGCAGCGACCTCCTCTGGTGCAGTAAGAGACACAGGGGAACGTAATTTGACAGAAAGCTTGGTCAGGCGGGGCATCAGGAGTGTTTTGGCGATGTCAGAACGTATTCCTGATGAAGTGGCACTACTGTTAACACAATTGTTTTATCGCAACCTTTCTCACGGGTATCCTGTGGATTTGTGCGTGAGTCGGATGCGCCAAGGATTGATTGCTGCCTATGGTTCGCACCAACTATACTGGGCACTACCAACTCTTTATATCCAGCCAGGATTTGACGGCTATCTTAGCCCAGAGATATCCTTACCTCAAGGTGAGGAGTTATTTAACGAGTACAATCCCTCTTTAAAGACGTCAGCAATAATTTACTCAGATCAGGCAAACGACGCCAGTATGCCTTTACCCCTTGAGGATATGTTACCCTCATCTTTGGCAAGAGACTCATTCGATGATCTAGACTTGCTAGGGGAACAGACCTGGGGCGACCTGATTGATGAAATTGAGTACGATGACCCAACTTATGAAGAGGATTCAGCGATTGTTTCAGATTTGTTCCGCCAGCTAGATAAACAAAAGACATCTGAGCAATCTTCCATGAAAGCGGAACTTGTGCAATTTGGGGAAGATAGCCTTGATGACAAAGAAGTTTCAGGTGAAATAGCTTCGCTAGAAAATGATACCGGGATGTGGGAAGAAGTCCGTGAAGCCGCATCCAATGGTAGACAGCAGGGCGCAGATCCTCGCGAAGTTGCCTTCAATAGTGAACTGAGTCGCCAAGAAGATCTGGACTTGGAAGAAGACTGGGAAAACTCGAATGTCCTGCCATTAGCTCAAACAACCACCATTCGGCGGACACAAACAGCAAAA
Source organism: Brasilonema angustatum (assembly GCF_059505445.1). Taxonomy (NCBI): domain Bacteria; kingdom Bacillati; phylum Cyanobacteriota; class Cyanophyceae; order Nostocales; family Scytonemataceae; genus Brasilonema; species Brasilonema angustatum. The sequence continues at coordinate 62,165 of NZ_JCACKO010000156.1, forward strand.
CCAAAACAAGGCAAACGTAAAGTCTCGCGGGGTAGTATAGGAGTTAGTGCGATCGCCCTTGCAGGAACGGCACTTTGTGCTATAGCAGCCGTTGTCGGTTTCAACTGGTGGTCGCACAATCAACCAATACCGCTCATTCGTCCTGAGTCTCAACAACAAAGCTCTAACAGCCCACAAGCCAATTTTAAAACGACTGAAACTAAAGTTGTCACTGAAATTGCCACCGACAAATTGAGTCAGGGGGACTTGCAAACAGGACTCGATGCTGTGGAAGAACTGCTTAATCGTAATGTACTTCCTAACGCTCAAGCCGCCCTTAACGCCATTCCTGAACAGTTTGCAGACAATCCATCAGTCTATTTCTTTAAGGGGCGATTAGCATGGCAATTTATCCAGACAGGAAACAATAGATATAGCGTCGATGATGCCCGTCGTTATTGGGAAAGTGCGCTCAAGGCTGAACCAGATTCAATTTTGTATAATAATGCTTTAGGCTTTGCTTACTACGCACAAGGTAATCTTAACCGAGCAAATGACTCTTGGTTTAAGGCGTTGAGTTTTGCAGTCAGAGAGCAGCAGAGTAAATCTGCTGCTTCTGCGACAACATTTTTACCTTCAAAGCCAGTCCCTCGGGATGCTTTAACAGCTTATGCTGGGTTAGCTATTGGTTTGTATAAAACTGCAAACAACCAACCAAATGGAAAACGCGAGCAATATCTGAATGAAGCCATTAAGCTGCGTCAAATGATTGTTAGAGATGATCCAGTGAATTTTGAGGTCAAAGAATTGACGAAAAATTGGCTTTGGACCGAGAATACTTTACAAGATTGGAAAACACTCCTCCAATTAAAAAGCCAGCGTTCCATACTTCAAAATTGACCAAGAAAGAATTCAGAACGGGTTGCGCCCGTTCTAGGTTTTGACCTATGTGTTCTTCTTAAGATATTTTTGACTAATATTCTCCATCATCTTTGAACGTGGCAAAATAAAAACATATGAAAGCGTAGACCAACGTATCAAGGCTACGCGAGAGCCATATTTGTCACATGAGCTATTGCTTAAATCCCAATTGCCCCAACCCTGTTAACATCAATAATGAAAAATTCTGCCACACGTGTGGTTCCAAGTTACTGCTCAAAGAGCGCTACACTGCGATCAAACCAATAGGACAGGGTGGTTTTGGCAAAACCTTCTTGGCTTTAGATGAGGATAAGCCATCCAAACCACGCTGCGTCATTAAGCAATTCTACCCCCAAGCTCAAGGTACCAGCACAGTCCAGAAAGCAGTAGAGTTATTTACCCAAGAGGCAACGCGCTTAGATGAGTTGGGCAAGCATCCCCAAATTCCAGAACTCTTGGCTTATTTTACTCAAGATGATAGGCAGTATCTTGTACAAGAATTTATCGACGGACTGAACCTAGCCGAGGAATTGCAACAAAAAGGTGCTTTTAATGAAACTCAAATTCGGCAACTGCTGAATGATTTATTACCAGTGCTGCAATTTTGCCATACCAGACAAGTCATTCACCGAGATATCAAGCCAGAAAATATTATTCGTCGTACAGCCACCAAATCAAGCAACGGAAATCTGGTTCTGGTAGATTTTGGTGCTGCGAAAGTTGCTACTTACACAGCTTTAAACCGAACAGGAACCAGTATTGGGAGTCCAGAATATGTTGCTCCTGAACAAATCAGAGGAAAGGCCATTTTTGCCAGTGATATATACAGCTTAGGTGTCACCTGTGTTCATCTGTTAACTCAACGCTCTCCTTTTGACTTGTACGACATTAACAACGACGCTTGGATTTGGCGACAATATCTCACGACGCCAGTTAGCAATGAGTTGAGCCGTATTTTAGACAAAATGCTAGAAAGCATTCCCGTTCGGCGTTACCAAACTGTAGATCAAGTTCTCAAAGATTTAAATCAAAAATCGCAATTACCTCCAACACCCGTCGTTTCAGTAAAACCTGTTACTCCATCAACACCTGTTTCCACACCTGTTTCTACTCATCAAGCGAGGAGTCAAATAGACACAGAATTAGACGAAATGAAAACTCTATTTCTTCAAGGTGGAAAATCCAAAAGCAATAAGGTTCATAATGTTCAGCCTCAACCACAAACACCCCAAACGAATGTTAGTAAAAGCAAAATAGATGAAGAATTGGAAGAATTAAAGGCTAAGTATAAAAAAGGTGAATGATTGATATATTGTCAATTATGGAATTTTATATATAGGACTCGTTTTTGATTTTTGACGAAGCTAGGTACACTTTTATTGCTTCTTAAGCGTTCCCTGTTCCCTGTTGCCTGTTAAGCGTCTCTACTTTGTGATTCACCAAATCAAATCGGATTCCTATAGTATTTAGGACTTACGTATTAATAAAGTGGTAATACAATGATTCTTTGAGATTGGTGTCGTCTACTCCAGGGATTGGGCAATAAATTGTGCTGATTTTTCCATTAACGGATTATAAGCACTATTGTAGATATCAGCAAAAAAACCACCCTTGGATATGACACCTGCTACAAATTCTTCAAACGAACCCCCAAAGCTGCAACGCAATACGCTGCAATTGCGCCATGCGATCGTCATGGCTGTCGCTGCAATGTCTCCGGTGGGTGCCATCTTTTTTAATTCCATTCCCCAAGCAGGACTCGTCGGTGCAGCAATGCCGTTGTGCTACATCATTGGTTTTGGGGTGGCTTTGCTAGTTGCTGATCAAATCAGCATGATGGCAGCCGAGTTCCCCACGAGCGGATCGTTGTATACCTTTGTGACTCAGGGATTAGGAGTAAGCTGGGGCTTTCTCGCTGGCTGGTTGAGTTTAATTTCCTTTGGCGTAACTATTGCCTTTGTCTTTCTAGTAATGAGTGCGAATTTTCAAGAACTCTTGCTGCACTGGTTTGACGTACACCTAAACTGGACATTATGGTATTGCTTGTTCGCTTTGATCGTGGGGGCAGTGTGTTATCGCGGCATTCGCTTCTCGCTGCAATTGGATCTGACGCTATTGATGTTTGAACTCGGCGTTTGTCTGTTGCTCGCGCTCATCGTACTCATGCAAGCTGGCAAAACCAGACAACTGACACTCGTACCCTTCACGCTGACGGGACTACCACAGCACAGTAACCTGGTTGCTGGCGTCATTTTGTCCATCCTCAGTTTCGTCGGGTTTGAATCGGCAACCACCTTGGGTGAAGAAATTCAAAATCCCCGACAGTCAATTCCGAAAGCGACGGTGATCACCCTAGTGTTAGTGGGCGTGTTCTATGTACTAATGTCATATGTGGCAACGCTGGGATATGGCATTCATAACATGGCAGCCTTTACCCAAGATGCTGCCCCCTTCGATACGATCGCACGTCACGTTTGGGGCAATGGGTTCGCCTTATTGATTGATTTTGCTGGAATTATGGCAGGATATGCCAGTGCCGTTGCTTTTCTCAACGCTGCTGCTCGAATTGTCTATGCCGTCAGTCGAGAAGAACTATTTCCCCGTTGGTTAGCGCACATTCATCCCACCTATCGTACACCGACAAATGCCATTTTCGTGTTGAGTGGCAGTTCTGCTTTTGTGGGGCTGGGGTTGGGAATGCTGTGGACACCGATTCAGGCGTTTGGTTTTCTGGGAACAGTCTTAACACTGGCGGCTCTAGCGATCTATGGATTGACTAGTTTGGCGTGTTTTCGATATTTATCGACAACACGCCGCACTCAGTTAAAGCAAAACTCTACACGCTTTGGTTGGTTGCGTCATACTCTGCTACCTTGGCTTTCGATGATCACGATTAGTGGTGTTCTAGTTGGCACGCTTTATCCCCCTCCACCAGCACCACTTCACTTCGCACCAGTTGTCGTCTTAATTTGGCTATTGCTGGGCATTGGAGTGTTAAGGTTCCTGCAAATTCACAAACCTGAAGCTATTCGTCGGGCAGGTAGACTATTTGTCGTTGATGAAGCTGAAACCCTCAGTTAGAACAATGTAGTACAGACTTTTTAATCCTCCTTTGTCACTTTCAGCAACTCAGTTGTCAGAACTGATGAAATTAAACAGATTATTTTATAGCTTTGTTGGACGCCATTTGCGGCAGCAGGGGCTTTGGGGTTCTAAAGGGCAGGAAAACCCCGCCCCTACAAAAATGATCTGCGCCTTATGCAATTGAAAAAAATGACTCTGAGTTTTTCAGAGTCACCCGCAAAATTTTCAACTAAAAATCTCTAGCCATTTGAAGAGGTTGGAGGTGTAGTTGGTAGTTTAGCTTCCAATTGTCTTGGTGTTGAAGTTGACGCGGACTGCTCAGAAATTGGCGTCCATTCTGTGTGGAAGGCACCAGGCTTATCCAGACGCAGGTAGGTATGCGCCCCGAAGTAGTCGCGTTGAGCTTGTGTGAGGTTTTGAGGCAAGCGATCGCGACGATAGCTATCGAAGTAATCCAAAGATGCACTAAATGCTGGCACTGGAATTCCCAGTTTTGCTGCTGTTACCAACACGTCACGCCAAGCATCTTGTCTATCGAGAATCGTCTGCTTGAATTCAGGAGCTAATAGGAGGTTAGGCAGCGCTGGATTTTCACTAAAAGCCTTCTTAATCTTGTTCAAAAATCCAGCACGAATAATACAGCCACCCTTCCAAATCCGCGCCATTTCACCCAGATCCAATCCAAAATTATACGTATGCGACGCGGTAGCTAACAAAGCCATTCCTTGAGCGTAAGAACAGATTTTCGAGCAATAGAGGGCATCCCGCACTTTGTTGATAAACTCTTGGGTATTTCCCTCATACTTGCCAGTTGGACCTGTCAGGATCTTGGATGCTGCTACGCGCTCTTCTTTAAAAGAAGAGATAATGCGGGCATTCACCGCTGCTATGATTGTCGGAATAGAAACTCCTAGTTCCAACGCAGTCTGTACCGTCCAACGTCCAGTCCCTTTTTGACCTGCGGCGTCAACAATCAAATCTACCAGAGGTAAATTTGTTTCTGGGTCAATGTAGGGGAAAATATTTGCCGTAATTTCAATCAAAAACGAATTGAGTTCGTCCGTAGTGTTCCATTCGGCAAAAACTTCATGGAGTTGATTATGGTCAAGTCCAGCAGCATTTTTCAGTAAATCGTAGGCTTCTGCAATCAGCTGCATATCGCCGTACTCAATGCCGTTGTGTACCATTTTGACGTAGTGACCTGCACCACCAGGACCAATATACGTCACGCAAGGACCATCATCGACTTGGGCAGCAATTTTGTTAAAAATTGGCTCCAGATACTGGTAAGAGCTTTGCGTACCTCCTGGCATCAGTGAAGGACCATTGAGTGCTCCTTCTTCACCACCGCTGACGCCCATACCAATGAACCGAAACCCAGCGGGTTCTAGTTCTTGGGTGCGTCGATCCGTATCTTCAAACCAAGAGTTGCCACCATCGATAATAATGTCACCTTCGTCCAGCAAGGGTTTGAGCTGACCAATCACTGCATCTACAGGCTTACCTGCTTGCACCATGATTAAAATTCTTCTGGGACGTTCCAAGGAAGCCACAAACTCTTCTAAAGTAAAAGCAGCTTTAACGTTTCTTCCTTGGGCACGCTCAGCCATGAATTTATCAGTTTTGTCTCGCGAGCGGTTGTAAACTGCGATTGGAAAGCCGTTACGCTCAACGTTTAGAGCGATGTTTTCACCCATAACAGCTAAACCAATCACACCAAAGCTTTGCTGTGTCATAAAATTCTGGCTAACTCTTGCAGATTCTCTTTATCTTCAAGGGTAATCCGAGATTTCTGCTTCTCTCCTAAAGAAGACATTAAGACTTCTTAAACATACCCAAAATATTGAACCAACACAGATAAAAAATTTTAATTTGTATCTGATTCAACAACTTTCTGGCAAAATTTGCAAAATTGAGATATCTAGTTAAACGATGGGGAACTAGATACTTTTGAGTGAGTACTTCTACTCGCAATTCCTCATCCTCAATCCCAAATCTCTAGTGAAATGACACAGTAAGGAGTAACCACAAAATGCTGGCATATATCCTAGCGTTGACTGTCGGTCTTGGAAGTGTAGCGCTTTACATAGCAGCTTTCTTTTTTCCCGAAATCCACCGTAAGAATGATTTTATTTTGAGTGGTGTAGGACTGTTCTACGCCTTAGTCTTATGGATATTTGCCCGAGGCATTACTGGGGGTCTTTTGCTGGGTCATGTGGCTAGTGTGGCTCTTTTGGGTTGGTTTGGCTGGCAAACACTGTCGTTACGTCGTCAACTCACACCAAAGATACAACAAACTCAGATACCCAGCACTGAAACAGTAAAAACAAACATTCAACAGCAAGTCTCTGGGTTGTCGCTTCCACAAAAACTTGTTCAATTGCCAAAAAGTATTGTTGGTAGTTTTTCCGGGCTGAAAAACCGAGTCCAAACTGTAGATAAAAAGACACCTCAAAAGTCTAAAACGGCACAAACTCCTGCATCCACAGGCAAATCAAAGGTTGAGGTTGTTGATGAACGCACTCCCATAACAGAGCAACCAGCAGTTACCCCGCCTGCTACCACTGATACCGAAGCAAAAACCCCAACAGCAGAAGCAACAACACCTCCAGTGACGGTAGAGGTGATCCCGCAAGCAGTCCCACCAAATCCCCCATCGCCAGAATTGGTGGAAGCGGCTCAAGCACACACGGAAACTGAGGAAAAAACACCGCCTCTTGAGGAAGTAGCACCCGACGCTGAACTTGCTCCTCCAGCAGAAGGACTTCCTGAGCAAGTACCACCAAATCCTCCAAGTCCAAAAAATTAATTAGCAAATGTTACCAAAAAACTACCGTCACTCACGCCTTGTAAAAGTGTCGGTAGTTCAATTCTCAAACATGATAAACAGAGGGCTAGTCCAAACTTTGGAATCATCAACCTGACGACCTGAAATATAGATTGGCACAAAACCGTGAGGACTCGACTGAGGTTCTACAGTAAAACTGCCACTAACATCTGTTGGCATAGGAGTTGCACTCAAGCGTTCTACTGCAATGAAAAGTTCTGCTCCTCCCAATTCTTGCCGCAGAATTCCTTTGTTGAAAAGGTCTTTGCCAGAGAATTCCCACTTAAATTCTGGGCAATGGATATAAGGATTGCGCCGTAGTGGACTTCCCACCTTAATGTAACTATCGATTTCAACATACAGTTGGAAGTGAGCATGGAGTAAATCAGATAGTTCCATTTCAATAGAGTCAGAATCTCCGTAGGTATCAGAGCAAAACTCTAGTTTCAGTTCACCATCTCGTCTAACATATTCCTCTGGATGTTCTAGACCATGAGCTCGATAGTTGTGAACTAATGTATGAGAAAATTTTAAGGTTCCATGCCATGCAGCCCAACGATAGCGGTCTTTAATTCGTGAACCACCCCAGCGCAGGCGAATTTTATTTGCAGCGTAACCTGCTTCAAGTTGGAGGTTACGATGCCACACTAAACCATTATGGGTATGTGCTGCAATTTCGTCCCAACCAGTAGTACCTAGCAATCGATAGTGAATCGTCACTGAATCGGATGCAGTAAATTCATCTCCTTGAATGTGTGATCCCGACCAAAGCAAAGCAACTAAGCGATCGCCCGTTGTCGCCCAGGTATGACGAGAACGCAGCGCATGATTAATATCCAACTTTGTCAGCGAAGGAGAAATCACCCCCGTTAGTCCACCATTGACTCCAAAAACCGCTGTCCCAGGAACACCACCGCCACAACGTCCGCGATGTTCATCGCCATTCGCTGACACCCCAACCTTATATCCTCGACTGATAGCATCTTGGTAAAACCAAGGGAAGTGTCCCCAAGCGGAACCAATTTCTATCAGACGTTCGAGTTTGGGGTGATGCCAGTCTAAAATGGCACGTCGTCCGCCTATGTGGGGGATAAGCAGGTGCTGTTCTGGATTATGAATGTATCCAGCGTAAAGCTTATCTACGGGCCAAGCCCCAGGAAGCAGTTGCTTTGCTTTCATGTCTTCATTCCACTCAAAAGAGCGAAGCAGCTTTCCTTGGCGATCATAGGGAAAGAGCACTTCGTCGCCTAAGAAAACAATATTGCGATCGCCCCCCGCTGCTGAATTTCCACACCATTCTGTACCGGGATAGCAAAGAAACTCGCCTTCTTGCGTCACCTCCCGGCATAGCTTTACATCTTCCTTCCACCGCTCCTCAGTAATATTAAAATCATTCGCCGTATAACCCAAAACATCCAATCCTGCCACATCTCTACCGTAGGCAAAATTATACTCCGTACTATTCGTTCCTATTGTGTTGTTGGAGTGGACATGAAGGTCGGCAAAAAACGCACGAGGATAAGCCTGGTTACTCTCTGCTGTGATCGGAGTGAGAGCGCTTTGTAACTCAGTTCCTACTAAAGTAGCTTGTAGTATTGTTTCTTCATCAGCATCCAGAGTCAAGTTGGTTTTTACCACCGCCCAACCTTGCTCTGGTATGTTAAATATTTGCTCACGTTGTGTTTTACAATCTGTTAACTGCAGTTGTCCTCCTAAAACCCAACAAGTATTGCCCCAAACATCTTCTATACGTATTCGTGCAGGGAATGGTACCCCCGTCTTAACCAGACGTGGAGTCACAATTGCCAGTTTGGCTGGTAGTCCTGGCACAATATCAATCACGACATCACCAGGAATTTCGGCAAAGCGAGAGGTGCCAACCGGGTCAATGTAAGCACGGAAGCGGAAACCTTGCTCAACAAAAGTTTGTACTCTTGTTCCTGATCCACCAGCGCGGCGATCGCCCAACCGAATCAAAATATGATCCCCTGGTTTGATGTAACCATCGACAATATCTACAATAATCGCCTTCTGATAAGGACGTTCATGTCCCTTCTGGTCAAACCGAACTTTAAGTGACTGAACCGTTGCGGGACTTTCACCAGGAAGACAAGGGCGGGCTTGATATTCTGCTGAAAGATAGTTAGCCCCCTTGGGATCTTCCGTCTGAAACAGTCCCCAGTCTGAGTAAAATTTGAACGTTACTTTTATCCAAGCACCGTCTGCAATACCAGAAGCACCGACTTCGTAATCAAGTAGAATTTCCTGCCAACTTCCAGCCTCAATTTGTCGAGTTGAACAGTGCAAACGACCCAGAAACGGTAAGCTGCTGACATACTCCAGATATCCCTGGGGATGAGTATACTCTCCGAGCAATGAATCAAGGTTTTGGTTTGATATGTAGTCTTCCTGAGTCATTATTTTCACCGTATTGGTACTAAGCCTGCTTTTTCAACAAATTGTTGACCTTCTTTAGACAGCAACAGATTAGCATAGGCAACTCCGGCTTGTTCATCACCTCTACCGTCCCGGCGAATGATGATATACAAGTACCTGGTTATCGGGTACGAGCCATCCCGGAACGCTGCCATGTTGAGTTTATGATTATCAGTTGTGACTGATACATACTTGTTGCTGTTACCAGCAGCCAAGGCTACAGGACGAACCGTCTGCTGAGTGGCAACTAGCATTGCTGCGCCGATACCAATTGCTCCTGGAGTAGAGGCAACATCACGAACAAGTACAGTGTAGTCCCGGCTGGAGCGTACTTTAGGGCTAAGATTGCCAACATTTGAACCAAGAAGTGTTTTGAGTAAAGCGGTGGTTTTAACGTTGATACTAAAAGGGACAATCGGCAAGTCTGGTCCCCCGACTTCTTTCCAGTTAGTGATTTTGCCCGTGTAAATTGCTTGGAGTTGAGTCACCGACAGTCCAGGAATGGAAATATCTGGATGGGTATAACAGCCAAGCCCATCAATGGCAACTGCTACCTGATCCAATTTAAAACTCTGCTCAATTGCTTGTTTGTACTCAGCATTCTCAAGGGGACGACCGGACAGAGCAAAGCTCAGTTGACCTTTGAGCAGCATCTCAATTCCTTTACCAGTACCAGGTTGGTTGTCAATTGGGTCAGTGTAGCGTAGGACAAAATTCGGGTAAGCCTGGTTAACAGCCTTGTGTGTACCTTGAGCAACTAAAGATGCAAAAATCAGGGAACCACCAAAGTTGAATGTACCGTTTGGCACCTTCGGAACTTCCTTCATGGAAGTGTAATATTGGATGTCAGAAGAGGTGTTGGCAGAAACTTTCTCATTGCTGAGAGTTGCTGACGATTGAACTTGCTGCCAAAGAAAGTAGCCTCCTAGACTAAAAAGCAGCAAGATTATGACTGATAAAGTAACCTCACTCTTGAACAGTATAGAGCTAGTCATTCTCTGTGTGCTAGGTACTGAAGCAATAACAAGGGGCTTACCGCACCTTTGACAGTATTTAGCTGTTTTAGGATTTTCATCATAGGTACACGAGCCACAGATAATGTTTCCCTTGGCATTTGATCCGTTCGTATTCATCTAATTCCTTGAAGATGTATTTTGTGAATTACGGAATAGCAAAAACAAATTCTTTGTTTGCCAGTTATTGGCAATGGGCTTTTGTGGTAGACGCCCCAAGATTTGTCAGACTGATGCCGTAAGCACAACATTCACCAAATTATGGGAATCAGCTTGGGCAATGAGGAAATATATAGCAGAATTCAGAACTCACAAGTCAGGAGTCAGGATGAGCGCTAGCCATGCAGGAGGTGACGACAACCGGCTGCGGGAGGGGAGCGACTGCTCGACTAAGGTTTCCCTCCGTAGGCGACTGGCGGAGCGCGTTAGCTCCGGCCCCCTTAGGGGCTAGCGGAACCGCTCTTCGCAGCGTGCCCGCAGGGCATAGGTTCTACCCGATAGCCCTAAGGCGTGGCGTTAGCCATAGGGCGTTGAGGTTCCCAAGGCACGTTTTCGGGGGAAGCTTACCCCGAAAAGCTGCCGCCCCATTGTAGCGACTTCGGGGCTTCTAGCCCGCTTCGGTCACAAACTAGGGAGCAAGATGCTCCCACTACTGTTTTTTTGCAAAATTGAGATGCTCCCAAAAGACTTAGATTCTGGCTTTTAAACAAAGCGCGTTGTACTTCATTTACTTGCAATGTGCTGTATTGCTTCCCTACTTTCTTCTACTAGGGTCATTTTATCTGCGAAAGTTGTGTTTTTCACATTCTTCCATAATTATTTGTCTATTCCTTAGGTTATAAAATAATGGCAATATTTGATATCCGTTGGTAAGAAATTCAAGGAATATTAACACAATCTTAAATTTTCTCTGCCTACGGTAAGGCTGATATCATGTTGAAATGAGCACTAATTTTCTCTGCCTACAGTACGCCTGATATCATGTTGAAATGAACACTTATAAAAAACGAAGAACCTCACCCACCCAATTTTTCACTATAAAATCCTATTTGATTTATGAAAATTGAGAGACATAGATCCCCTACTTCTTTAACAAGTCGGGGATCTTGTTTTTCACAAAGGATTTAGGACTGCTATATAGGCTGTTGACAAGTGAGCGATTGTCTAATTCCTGTGATTTAAGATTTGTGAAGGGATAAAATCTCTTGGTCTTTCTACTGTTCGCAGCAACTCTTGTCCAATTAAGGTCAATAATGCTAAGAAAGCTAGAAGCGACGCACAGGCGAAGGCGGCAATTGTATCGTATTCGCTATAAACTCGTTCTATATGTAATGTTAGCGTGTTCGTTTCTCCAATCAATTTACCTGAGACAACCGAGACGGCTCCAAATTCTCCAATTGCCCTAGAGGTACAAAGTATCACTCCGTAAAGTAACGCCCAGCGAATAGAAGGAAAAATCACGCGCCAGAAAATCTGCCAGGAATTTGCTCCGAGTGTTTGCGCTGCTTCCTCCTGTGCAAGTTCCATGCTTTGCAACGTGGGTAGTACTTCTCGTATCACAAACGGAAAGGTGACAAACATAGTTGTCAAAATCATCCCAGGCAGAGCAAAGATAACTTTTATATTTGCAGCTTCTAACCAAGAACCAAAGATACCTACGGTTTGGCTGTAAAGAAGGATGAACATTAAACCGACAACAGTAGGTGAAATGGCTAATGGCAAATCGATAATTAAGAGTAACAGAAATTTTCCGGGAAAGGAGTACCGCGCTAGAATCCAAGCAATTAAAATCCCAAAACCAGTATTCATGGGAACCGCAATTAAGGCGATCGCCATAGTTAAAAAGATGGCATGACGAGCTTCTGGTGTTCTAATTCCTGTCAAATAAGCTGAAATACCTTGAGCAAACGCTTGATAAAAGATATTCAATAAAGGAAAAACAACGGCGATCGCTAAGAAAGATAAACCAATAGCAATCAACAAATAGCGTCCCCAAGGAAATGATCGTTGCTTTGCTTGTAAGCTACCTCTCATACCGCCGACTCCACCATTGCAAGAGATTGGTACAAATCAAAATGACTAGAGAAAACAGCAAAAGCACGATCGCCACCGCCGTTGCACCGCTATAGTCATATTCCTCCAATCGACGATAGATGTAGACAGAGCTAATCATTGTTTCATAAGGAATATTACCTGAAATTATCAAAACGACACCGTACTCCCCAACAGCACGCGCAAAAGCCAGCGTAAACCCTGTCAAAATTGCAGGTAATAATTGCGGAAAAATAATTCGCCAAAACGTTTGCCAAGCATTTGCTCCCAAGGTATGTGCTGCTTCCTCGACTTCTGGTTCAATCTCCATGAGAACGGGTTGCACGGTTCTGACGACAAAAGGAAGCGTTACGAAAACTTTAGCAAAAACAACTCCCAGCACAGATGAAGTCAAGTTCACCTGCTTGATACCAAGCTGTTGTAAACTATTCCCTAAGAATGTTCCAGGATCAAGGTAATGTCCGAGAACACCACCAGAACCATAAAGAGAGACTAAAGCAATTCCAGCAACTACAGCAGGCATGGCAAAAGGTAGATCCACCAAACCGTCTGCTAAGCGTCTGCCAGGAAATTCATAGCGTACGAGTATCCAGGCAAGAATAACCCCGAAGACGCTATTAATTAGGGCAGCCAGTATAGCAGCACCAAAGGAAAGTTTATACGCTTCCACAGCAACAGGAGCTGTGATCACCTGCCACAATTCTTGCCAAGAGCGTTTGGAAGCTTCTAAGAAGATGACGCTTAAGGGCAGAAGAATAATAAAGCTAATGTACGTCAGGGCTAAACCCTGCAAAAGTGATCGATTAAAGCGCTGAGTCGATAGAGTCGAAGAGATAGCTGACATTAAAACTACCGCTTTCGAGCTTCTACTTGAGCAGAGTCAAACAACGCGCCATCTGCAAAAAGTTTCTGATTCACAAGCTTCCAACCGCCAAAATCAGCAATTTTATAGAGGGTTTTTACAGACTTGTACTGGCTGGCATTTTGTTGATATGCTTGTTGCTCATTTGGACGATAGCCTGCTTGAGCATAGATTTGTTGACCTTTGGGTGAGAACAAAAACTTCGTAAATGCTTCTGCAACTTCGCGAGTACCTCGTTGATCCACAACCTTGTCAACAACAGTAACGGGAAAATCGACCTGGATATTACTTGCTGGCACAATGTAAGGATAATCTTCAGGAATCACCTTGTTGGCAAAGATAATCTCGTTCTCAAACGTGACGAGTACATCACCAATTTTGTTTTTCACAAACGCATCTGTCGCCTCTCGCCCACTACTCACCATCGTCTTAATGTTTTTGACGAAACCTTTGAGATAATTTTGTGCCGCCTGTTCTCCTTGAGACTTGAGAATTGAGCCGTAGCCTGCTACGACACCCCATCGAGCATTGCCACCAGTTTGAGGGTTAATTGCTACGATAGATATACCATCACGAGCAAGGTCTTTCCAGTCCTGAATTTTTTTGGGGTTTCCAGGTCTTGTGACTATAACCATAACTGTGCTTGCGGGGGAAGCTTGATTGGGTAATCTTTTACTCCAATCTTTGCTGACAAAGCCTTTTTCGACCAAAGGATCTAAATTGCTTTGGAGATTTTGAGCCAATATGTCAGCTTGCAAACCACCCAAAATAGCTCTGGTTTGCGCTCCAGAGGGACCATAGGATTCTTTGAACTTGACATCTTGACCGGTTTTTGATTTCCACTCCTGCTGAAATGCTGGAATGGCTTTTGCGTAAAACGCTTTAGCCACTCCATAGCCAACCAAAGTTAGCTCAACTGGTTCCGAACTTTTGGTAGCAATTTTTTGGATTTGATTGGTTGTTAATGCCTGGTTTTGATTGATATTGCGCGTTTGAGTGCAAGCAGGGATTAGAAACCCAGCAGAAAACAGCAAGGCGCGTAATGCAGAACGCCTTCTCATAAATAAAGCTCCTGATAACTCATAAATTAAGATGCTATGACTTTACAACAGAATGTAGGTAAAAATTTTCTTAAAATCTTACAAAAATCTTAGTTGAGAAAGTGATACCAATTTTCTTTTTGTTTAGCAAAATAATTTGGGGTGTAGGGAACCCCCTCTATTTATAGAGGGCAAGTATAAGGTTTTCAGCAGGCAGATGCGCTGATTTTTTAAATGACACGTTAACTCGACTTTATCCAAATTCGTTTTGCCAATTACCAGATTCCGTAATTTTGCCACCTTGTTACAATAGGACAAGTTCCCCAATTTACCAACGCACAAACATGATTACTCAAATGATGGTTCAACCCTCATTCTGGGTAGAATCTGGAATCAAAATCAGCAAAGTAAAAAACCTATTTTTGTTCAAATTTACCGATGAACTCCAGTCTCGGCTTGAAAAACTTTCAGACAAGAAAAAAACTGGTTTATTGACTTCAGAAGAAGAAGCTGAACTGACAGGAATATTGGAACTCGACAGGATTTTTACTTTCCTTAATGCCAGAATCATAGCTGAATCATGACAGTTAATAATGCAACAAGAAAGTTAGTACGAGAAAGAGCTAAATTTCTTTGCGAATACTGTCATTCTTCAGAATAAGCAAGTACAGCTCAGTTTGCTATTGACCATCTTTTTCCTCAGTCTCTTGGTGGTTCTGATAACCTTGATAACTTAGCATTGGCTTGCCAGCGTTGCAATGGATACCGCTACAACTTCACCACTGGAATTGATCCGCAAACACAAGAGGTTATCCCCTTATTTCATCCACGTACACAAAAGTGCTTAGAGCACTTTATTTGGTCAACTGACGGTTTAAAAATTATCGGCATCACCTCGACTGGACGCGCTACTTGTGATCGTCTAGACCTAAATGATGAACGTCACAATGAAGGTTCTATCGTTAAAGCACGCCGTTTGTGGGTGCGGGGTGGTTGGCATCCCCCTGAAGAAGACCCCCGACAACCAAGATAGAGTACCATAGGTTTAATATTCGACCATTTCAGCAGGCATACCTCGCGTCGTCTGCTTAAATGTATTGCACCCAAGTCAAAAACCTTCTCACCGTTATCTGTGAGAAAAAGACATTACTATTCCTTGGCATGAAATCGTGACAGAAACTGGAAAATACAAAGATACAGTAAATTTACCCAAAACTAAATTTGATATGCGAGCGAACGCTGTCAAGCGGGAGCCAGAAATCCAAAAGTTTTGGGAAGAAAATAAAATTTATGAACGCCTGTCTCAAAATAATCCAGGCGACTTATTTATATTGCACGATGGACCACCCTACGCAAATGGTTCTCTGCATCTTGGTCATGCTTTAAATAAAATTCTTAAAGACATTATTAACCGCTATCAACTGCTGCGCGGGCGTAAAGTTCGTTATGTACCTGGTTGGGACTGTCACGGTTTGCCGATTGAACTAAAAGTGTTGCAGAATATGAAGTCGGCAGAACGGCAAGACTTGACAGCTTTGCAACTGCGTCACAAAGCAAAAGAATTTGCCCTTTCGACGATAAATGAACAGCGTGAAAGTTTCAAACGCTACGGTATTTGGGGTGATTGGGAACATCCGTATCTTACTCTCAAGCCGAAATATGAAGCAGCTCAAGTTGGTGTTTTTGGACAGATGGTGTTAAAAGGCTACATCTATCGTGGTCTAAAACCAGTACACTGGAGTCCCAGCTCTAAAACAGCACTAGCAGAAGCTGAATTGGAGTATCCGGAAGGTCACACTTCGCGTAGTATCTATGTGGCTTTCCCAATGACGAGTTTATCTGAGGCGGTGAAACCTGCACTTGGGGAATTTTTGCCAGAGTTGGGTGTGGCTATCTGGACAACAACGCCTTGGACAATTCCAGCTAACTTGGCTGTTGCTCTTAATCCATCTCTAAATTACGCAGTTGTAGAGGTGAGTTCCCCAGTTGAAGGGGTGAGTTTTAAATATCTTATCGTTGCTGCGGATTTGGTGGAACGTTTATCTGAGGTTCTGGGAAGGAAACTAACAGTAAAAACCACAGTAAAAGGGAAAGATTTAGAACATTCGACTTACCGTCATCCTTTGTTTGAGCGTGAAAGTCCAATCGTCATCGGCGGCGATTATGTGACAACTGAGTCGGGAACTGGTTTGGTACACACTGCTCCTGGGCATGGTCAAGAAGACTACATAGTAGGTCAGCGGTACGGTTTGCCCATCCTTGCGCCAGTGGATGACAATGGCAATTTTACCGAAGAGGCGGGATCGTTTGTAGGGTTGAATGTTCTGGGTGATGGAAACCAGGCGGTGATTGATGCACTAACGGCGGCAGGTTCTCTGTTGAAAGAGCAAGCTTACGTTCACAAGTATCCTTATGACTGGCGGACGAAGAAACCGACGATTTTCCGGGCGACAGAACAGTGGTTTGCTTCAGTCGAAGGATTTCGGGATGAGGCACTCAAGGCGATCGCCACTGTGAAATGGATTCCCGCCCAAGGTGAAAACCGCATCACGCCAATGGTTGCAGAACGTTCTGACTGGTGTATCTCCCGTCAGCGCAGTTGGGGTGTGCCAATTCCTGTTTTCTATGATGAGGAAACCGGCGAACCGCTGCTGAATGAGGAAACTATCTCCCATGTGCAAGGAATATTTGCCGAAAAGGGTTCTGATACTTGGTGGGAACTTTCAGTTGAGGAGTTATTACCAGAAAAATACCGGAACAACGGTCGGTCTTACCGTAAGGGGACTGATACGATGGATGTGTGGTTTGATTCTGGTTCATCTTGGGCAGCTGTGGCAGAACAACGACCAGAATTGCGGTATCCTGTTGATCTGTATCTGGAAGGTTCAGACCAGCATCGCGGTTGGTTCCAGTCGAGTTTGCTCACCAGCGTAGCGGTTAACGATTGTGCACCGTATAAGACGGTGTTGACTCACGGCTTTATTTTAGATGAGCAAGGGCGCAAGCAAAGTAAGTCGCTGGGAAATGTGATTGATCCCAGAGTCGTTATTGAGGGTGGAAAAAATCAAAAAGAAGAACCTGGTTATGGTGTAGACGTGTTGCGTTTATGGGTGTCATCGGTAGATTACACCTCAGATGTTCCTCTGGGTAAAAATATCCTCAAGCAACAGACGGATATCAGAAACAAGATTCGCAATACGGCGCGGTTCTTGTTGGGTAACTTGCACGATTTTGATCCAGAAAAAGACGCCGTACCCTTTGAGGAATTACCGCAGCTTGATCGCTATATGCTGCACCGGATGACGGAAGTCTTTAAGGAAGTGACAGAAGCGTTTGAGAGTTTCCAATTCTTCCGCTTTTTCCAAACAATTCAGAATTTCTGCGTGGTGGATTTATCCAACTTTTATCTGGATGCTGCTAAGGATCGGCTGTATATCAGTGCGCCAAATGGTTTCCGCCGTCGTAGCTGTCAAACGGTGCTGAAGATTGCTTTGGAAAATTTAGCACGGGCGATCGCCCCTGTGTTATGCCATATGGCAGAAGACATCTGGCAATTTCTCCCGTATAAAACACCTTACAAATCAGTGTTTGAAGCTGGTTGGGTGCAGTTGGACCAGAAGTGGCGAAATCCCGAATTAGCAGTCGTATGGCAGCAATTGCGACAACTCCGTAATGAGGTGAATAAAGTGCTGGAAGAAGCCAGAGTCAAGAAAATGATTGGTTCTTCTCTGGAAGCTAAGGTATTGCTATATGTAGCAAATGAGCAGTTACGCTCCACAGTAAAATCACTGAATGCAAGTCAGAATGGAATTGACGAACTGCGTTACTTGTTCATCACCTCACAAGTAGAGTTGTTGGATTCTCCGGAAGCGGTGCAAGGATTGGAGTACAAATTGCAGTCCGATGCGTGGGAAATTGGAATTGTGAACGCAGAGGGGCAGAAGTGCGATCGCTGCTGGAATTACTCAACTCATGTCGGAGAGTCAACGCAACATCCCCTGATTTGCGAACGTTGTGTTTCTGCTTTAGCAGGAGAGTTTTAACAGTTATCAGTTATCAGTTATCAGTTATCAGTACTTGTTACTCATAACCTTGATAACTGTTCACTGTTCACTGTTCACTGGGTTTAAGATCACAAGGGGAAAAGAGGAGGGATGAAGAAGTTTCCCTCACTCCCTCCTCTTTTCTACGGTGTAGCGACTTCTAAATTTGTTCTTTGCTGCTTTTCACGTTCAGCATACTCTAGCTTTTGCAACAATTCTTGAGTTAATTGATAGAATGCTTTTGATCCAGCGGTGCCGGAATTGTTTAAAACAACAGGCATAAAACTATCAACAGCCTTAGCAACATTTACATCCACTGGTATTTGTGTTTGACAAATTTTTGCATCGCCAAAATCTTGATGAACCCGTTGCATCACTTGTTTGTAATATCTGCCGCTGAGGAAGTTAGCGTTAGACATTGTGAAGATGATTCCCAGCATTTGTATATCTATATGTGCTTCATGTTCGTGACTTTCTTTTAACTGGGCGATGCGTCTTTCCAGCAATTGAATACCCACCACAGATAATGGTTCTGGTTTAGCAGGAAGTATATAGTAATTACTAGTTGCTAAAGCACTACGAGTCAAAAGATTATATCCAGGAGCGCAGTCTAAGATTATAAAATCGTATTCTTGCAGAATGGGTTCTAAGATTTTTGCGAGCAAAACTCTTTCAAAACGATTCCAAATCGTTTCAAATTCATTTTCACCCAAACTGACTGCTTGTTGATGCAGCATTTCTGAGACGACAAATTCGTCGTACAAGTCGATATCTCCTGGTAATAAATCTAGTCCGGGGAGATTACAAACCTGAGACTGAATGATATCTCGAATCGTCAATTTTGCTCTTGATGAGGGGTTGATAATGTCATCTATCAGATATCTCAATGTCCGTTTGTTTTTGCGAAGCTTGGCAAAATCCACAGGGGACATCAGACTAAGTGTGGCACTAATTTGGCTATCTAAGTCAAGGACAAGTACCCGTTTGTTATGATTTTTGACTAAACAAGTCGCCAGATTGACGGTGAGGGTGGTTTTACCAACTCCGCCCTTCATATTTGCAGTCGCAATGACATATCCCATCGGTTAATTCCTCTGATAAAGCTTTCTCATCTACTTAACGTAAATGTTTTATTATAGAGAGAAAATTTTTGCGAAGTTTAATATTTTTAAATAGTCAAGAGTATGATCTCAGTCACACTTCTCAAATTGAAGCAGTCAAGATTATAGCAGTGAGCGGCACTTTGGTGGGGGATACAGACAGGTCTTTTTCCATAATTGTGATAGTCCGCCTCTGATGTCACACTTGTCAATATCCTCAGACCTGAATTTTTACATAAAGATGACTTACCAAATCTTGGTAGGTGGTTTTTGGGTATTTTTTATGTACCTGACTTGAAAATAGCACCCGAGCAGGAGAAGATGAGAAAATTTTCATCCGTTCTGGTGTACCTAGTTCATGACGGCTACTTAAACGCTGGAATAATTTTTGATTTGGAAGTTCCTTGTAGAATTCTCAGCATCTTCTCAGGCAACTTCTCATGTGTTTTTAATGTTGGTCTAAGAAATTACTTTTATAGTGATCAGTACAACACCATAAAACAATCTATGAAAGTTACCAAAATCGCCCTGAGTCAAGTATTGGTTAGCCTTTCAGTTTTAGGACTTGGAATTATAGCCGCACCACTGGCATTAAAGGCAGAATCAATTGTGCCACCAGGCTATACTCTTAGCAAAACTCCAGTTAAAGGGAAGCATTGCTATTTCCACGGTGATGACCACGCAAATTACTATTGCTATACCAAGAAGTTACAAACCTCTCAGATTCAAAATCATGGCTCTATGATGAAGCCTGGTGATTCTATGATGAAACCTGGTGATTCTATGATGAAGCCTGGTGATTCTATGATGAAGCCTGGTGATTCTATGTCGCCAGGTAAATAAAACTTTATAATAGCCACTTTCATTTAGTTATTGATAAATAGAATTTGCCAAATTCTGATTTGAAAATAATTTTTTGCATCAGGCATAAAGTGGGATTCTACTGGCAAAATTTTACACGGTACTAGTCTCTTATTCATACTAGTACCTCACCTTTGTATGGAATTTTCAATGAATAAGAATTTGTTACGGCGACGCCAGTTGCTATCTTATTTTGGGATTGGAACTATGCTAGCAAGTGCAGAACCAATCCTTGACATAGCCTTGAGAAGAACTCATGGCTCTACTTCCTCAAGTATTAACTCAACTGCTGTTGCTGCTGGGCCTGAAACTAAAGCTTTACCCGAGTTTCAGGGCATAAATCAGTGGCTAAATTCTGCACCCTTAACAACTCAAAATCTCAAGGGTCAGGTTGTATTGGTTCATTTCTGGACTTTTGGGTGCATCAATTGTCAGCGGACTCTCCCCTATGTTGTTCGTTGGCATCGACAATTTGTAGCGCAAGGACTTAAGGTGATTGGGGTTCACACTCCTGAGTTTGCATTCGAGCGGAATGTAAACAATGTTAAAAGAGCGTTGAGCCAACACCAAATTACCTATCCGGTTCCCTTAGACAACGATTATAAAACCTGGAACGCCTTTAACAACGAGTATTGGCCTCATTTATTTTTAGCAGACCGTCAGGGGTTGGTGCGCTATGACCATATAGGGGAAGGAGCGTATGAGAAAACTGAGCAAACAATCCGTCAGTTACTAGGGTAAGCCAATGGCTGTTTCTATTCTATCGGCTGGTCTTGCACTGCTGGGAGGATTTTTAACTGTGCTGTCGCCCTGTGTTTTACCTATACTCCCAGTGCTAGTCGGTCGATCGCTTCAGTCTCATCATTATGGTCCGATTGCTTTAGTAGCAGGGTTGGTTGGAGGCTTTGCTGTCGCAGGTAGTTTTTTGGGAGTGACGGCGAGCTGGTTTACAGAATTAGCCAGTGGGCTACGAACTGTAGCGATTTTCTTGCTTTTAGTCATGGGGATTCTGGCAGTTTTTCCTAAGTGGAGTTACCGTTTATTCAGTTACTTCAGAGTAGGCAAAGGAACCAGAAAGCCTGTGGGTATGGGATTGAGGGGAGAGTTTTGGCTAGGAACTCAGCTTGGGTTGCTCTGGACACCTTGCGCAGGACCAGTTTTAGGTAGCATTTTAGTTTTGGCAGCAGTTAAACATCAGATTGCAGATGCCTTTGCTTTGCTTGTTATCTATGGTATTGGGGCAGCATTACCTTTGATAGCACTTGCGTACGGAGGTCGCCGCTTGGGTCAACAGCTACTGAGATTGCGATCGCACAGCATGGTTTTGCAAAGAGTGGGGGGTGTGATGGTAGCGGTTGGTGCGATTGCAATTCTCTTCGGTTGGGATGTCCAAGTGCAACTTTGGCTAGCTCCATTTTTTCCCAGTTTGCCATTATGAACTCACAATACATTTTTCGTCACCAACCTCAAATTATAGAAATGGAATTGTTATGAACAGGTCTACTCCTACTAAAAAGTCACAAAGTCGAAAGCAACCAAATCAAGCTCTGTTAGCCAAGATATTTCACTGGCTCAACATCATTAGCTTACTGTTAATGATTACCAGTGGGCTACAAATATACAATGCTAATCCAGTTTTTGGTGGGCGTGACGGTTGGCACTTTCCGTCGCTGTTTTTGCTGGGAGGGTGGCTAGGAGGCGGTAGACACTGGCATTTTGCTGCTATGTGGCTGTTTGCACTGAATTTACTTTGGTATGGGCTATATATTTTTATTACTCAACGTTGGAAGCGTCGGTTTTTTGGTGCTAATGAGCTCAAAGCACTGCAAGTCAGTCAAAATCCAAAACGCAAAATTTATGTCTGGCATCGATTAATCTACACTGTGATCATTCCGATTCTTTTGTTTGCTATATTCAGCGGTATCGGGATGTATAAACCTGCTCAGTTCCACTGGATAGTTGACCTATTTGGTAGCTGGCAAGTTTTGCGAGTGGTTCATTTTGCCACCATTCCGCTGGTAGCTATATTTGTGATTTTACACTCCTTCTTAGGACTAAAAGTAGGAGGTTTTCGCTTAATCAACTCCATATTTTTGTAGAGGTTTTTTATGAGTCCAATTCAACGTCAAAATAGACTTTTCAACCGCCGTCAACTACTTCAATTATCTGGACTTTCTGGTGCTGGTTTACTTCTGTCCGGTTGTGCATCCAGTTTTTTTGACAACATTGTGGATAAAACCTTTGAGCCTCTCAACCAGAGTCTAGAAACCTTAATACTGAATCCGCAAAAACCTGTTCCTGAATTTCCTGCCAGTGCAATTGAGCCTAATGCCCTGCTGGTCAATACGTTTGATTTTACTCCCCAGATTGACCCAGAAAAATTTAGTCTAACCATTAATGGTGAGGTTAATAATCCGATGCAGTTAAGCATGAAGGATATTCAAAAACTGCCGCTAACTTCAATGACAATTCGCCACATTTGTGTTGAGGGTTGGTCAGCGATCGTGCAATGGGGGGGCTTGCGACTACGAGACTTATTATTTTTGGTTCAACCGAAAGCAAATGTTCGATTTGTTTACTTCAAATCTGCTGATGGGTACTACGAAAGCTGGGACATTGCTTCTGCTATGCATCCCCAAACTCTTATGGCTTATCAAAAGAATGGACAACCATTGTTACCTGAGAATGGTGCGCCCATACGCTTAGCTTCTCCAATCAAACTGGGCTATAAACAAAGCAAGTGGGTGACCCAAATTATGCTAGTCAGCAATTTGTTGCCTACTAAAGGCTACTGGGAGGATCAGGGTTATGAGTGGTTTGCAGGGTTGTAGTTTATTTTTGCGGATCTAAACTTCGATAATATTGGAATCACCTATGAAATCGTAACCGGTAAACTGATTGTAAACGTACTCCCTTCCCCTAACTTCGATTGCACATTTACACTACCACCCATACTCTCTATAAGTGTCTTAACAATCGATAAACCTAAACCACAACCCCCACTCGCATGACTGCGGGATTCGTCTACGCGGTAAAATCGCTCAAAAATACGTGCTTGGTGTTGCAAAGGAATGCCATAACCCTGATCACACACTTGAATAATTGCCTTGTCCTGAAGTTGATTTAACTTGAAAATTATCGGTGTACCAACTTCAGAATACTTAACAGCATTATCAATCAAATTCAGTAATACTTGTTTGAGGCGACTGTAGTCTGCTTTCACCTGTATTGGGTAAATTGTTGACTCGATTGTAATTACGCGATCGCTGTATTTCTTTGCCATGACCACAACTTCTTCAACCAAGTCATTCAGCACGTAAGGTTGGATTTTCAAGTATAAATGACCGCTATCTGCCCGTGCTAAATCAAGTAAATCTTGTAGCAGATGGATGGTGCGTTCAGCTTCCGATGCTGCGGTTTCTAAAGCTTCCTGTTGGGTTGGGGTTAAGTTATTTTGCCGTCGCAAAACGCTTTGCAAGTAACCATGTACAATTGTCAAAGGTGTACGTAGCTCGTGAGAAACGTTACTCACAAATTCTCGTTCTTGCTGCCAAGATTGGGAGAGGCGTGATAACAACATGGCTAAGGTTTGAGCTAATTCTTTGACTTCGCTGGGTGCATTATCCAGATACAGTTGTGCTTGTCCTAAATCTTCAGTGGAAATGACAGAAGTCATCTGACTTAGCTGGCGTAGAGGTTGCAAAGAACGCTTGATATAAAATGCGATCGCAACTGTTAAAACAATAATTGCCAAAATACTAGTAATCGCTAAACTCTGCACCATTACCACAAACATTGTTTGTTCGCGGGTAATATCCTGCACTACAAATACCTCACCCAGCAACTTACCCTGCACTTGTACAGAACTACCACTCAAAACAAAGTAGCTTTGGTTGACTTTGTAAACTTGTGGTTTAATCTGCATTTTAGTCAGAGACATTAACTCAGCTACCGTAGAGTTAGATAACAAATCCAAGGTTGCTGATTTGACTAATATTTGATTATTAGGGTTTTTTAGCCATAATAATGTGTTGGTATTCGCCAAGTTATTAACAGCCTTTTCCAACCCTGTTTCCGGTTGCATCATTTGACTATAAAGTTGCACATCTCGCGGTAAGCGCTCGGCGATTTGTTGTATGTTATGCTTATGACTATCAATTAAAATTTGCTGCATTTTCCAACTAGTCCATGTAGCGAGGCTACCTAATACCAAAGCGGAAAATGCAGCAATACCAATTGTTAGGCGTAACTGTAACGAAGATGGATCTATATTTCTCCAAAATTTTCTGATTTTGTTCACTGTTATGGTTGCGTTTTAGATGCTGGAGAAGACTTTTTTAATCAAGCCACATTGTCAAATTCAATATGAAATTACTATCAGCTACGACATCTTTAATTATAGTTAATTTTTATTGGTCTCTGTTCATAACTTATAGTAAAAAGGGTAACTATTCCAGAAAGATTGCTAAATATTTTTATAAGCTCGACTTTATCCATTTTTCAGCAACACGCTAACATACGCTCAAACTCTCATGAAACATATACTCTGACTTTTTCTATCTCGACAAAAGCAGTTGAAGTAAATTTACGGTAGCTGAATATCAACTGCTAATAAACTTTGTAAGCGGTACAGTTGAGCGCCCATTTGATAAAGCAAATCGCCTTTTCCTAATAACCGAGCAGCGGTTGTTTGTTTACCTCCCAAGATAATAGCTGAATCAGCTTCACTAGCAGTTCTCAGCGCAACCCTTCCTGGTAAATTTGAGCGGATAATTGGGGTGACAATACCGGCTTCTGGGCGTTGAGTGGCGATAATCAGATGAATTCCAGCGGCTCTTGCCATTGCACCAAGTCGTTTTATACTTTGTTCTAGTGCTGTGCGGGATTCTTTTTCTGCCATGAAGTCAGCGTATTCATCAAAGATGCAGACAATTCTAGGCAAAGGCTGAGAAGAACGTTGATTATAAGTACTTAAATCAGCACATTTCGCTTTTTCAAACCGTTGATAGCGCGATTCCATTTCTGTGACTAGTTCTTGCATGAGTTCGATAGCGCGATCGCTCTCTTTCACAACAGGTGAATACAACCACTGCATCCGCTCAAACTCAGGAAATGTCACTCGTTTAGGATCAACCAGAGCAATTTGTAAATGTGCAGGGGAATGACGCAAGATGAGACTGAGGAGGAGCGATCGCAAATACTCACTCTTCCCACTTCCAGTTGTCCCCCCTACCAAAAAGTGACACGTATTTGGATCAGACAAATCAGCTTCTATGAGTTGTCCCTCTAAATTTACTCCAATAGCAATTTTCACAGGTGCTGTTGCTGGCAAAACTTGGGATTTTATATAACTCTCAAACTTCGCAACTTGTCTGTCGGGACGAGGTAAATCAATACTGACATATCCAGCTTGAGGGGAAATCAGAGGCGGATTTTCTAACCCCAATTGAACTTGCAAATCAGCTGACAATCTCAGCAAGGAGCTCACCTTAACACCAAGTTGAGGTTTAAGTTTCACCCGAACAAAAGCTGGACCAACAGCCGCCCCGTGGTAATCTACATTAATACCAAAAGATTGCAGAGTTTTAACCAAATTTTCTCCCATCTCATCAGGATTAAATGGTTGCTTATGATTGTTTCCTGTCTGCCCATTTTGTTCAACATTTTCTTGTTGATTCTCTTCATTGGATGATTCCTCACCTTGAGATTGCTCCACAAAGTAACTTTGACACTTTTGCTGCTGTGGACAAATTTTGCACAGGTGAGGTTGGGTTGTTAAGGGTGGAGGATTAGGTAATGGTGGTTCCCAAGTCAACCATTGACGCATTTGCTGTAATTTATAAGGAATCAACTGATGTACTGTATTTTCCAGTTGTTCCCAGGAATACTGATACTCTTTAAATTCTGGCAAAACACAGTAAACTGCTGAGTCAACAGCTACTTTTTTCTTTTGCCACAACATGTAACTATAAAGCGCAACTTGAGCTAATTGTGCTGATGGATCGGCTGGTTGATAGGTTTTAAATTCCACCATACAAAGGCGCTTTTTTTCAAAGTTGTAGACTAAGCAATCAAATTCCCCTGCAACCCGTTGCTGCGTGTTATCGGGTAAATTAAAGTGGTACTCAAGCTTGCGTTCTTCCGAAATAAAAGTGTTACGAACAACTGTTTCTGCACTGCAATAGCGGCGATTGAGTATTAGTAATTCGGCAAAGCGTTTGATAAGTCCTTGTAATCCCTGCCAAACTTTGAATAATGCTTGTGCTTGGCTCGGGTCTTTTTTTATAGTTTCTTGTAGGTAAGAATAAAACTTTATTTCATAAAATTTTTCTTGTAGACGAGAGGCTATTTCCTCTATATGTGATTGTGGTGTTGTTGACTTAAAAAAGTCTACAAATGTAGGCTCTTCAGCAAGCAACTGCACGAAATCATTAGCTAATTGATGAAAAGTATTACCAATCCCAACAGGATTTTCTGGTGGTAAAAATAATGTATTGCCTCCAAAGCGCTGATTGAGATAAAATAAGCGTGGACATTCAAAAGCTACTCGTACTTTGGTAGCGCTTAAAGATAATTTTTCCGATTTGGTTGTTTGTTTTGAACTCTTAGCTGCCATGTTAAAAATATCATTGACAAGACTGGGGTTAGAAATTTCCAATAAACGACGATGGACAGCAGCCAGATAGACTGTATCCATCGCAGCATAGTGTAGTTGTTTTTGTCTCAGAGGTCTTTTTCCCCAGTCGCTTCCCTGTTCTTCTTTATCTACATCAGAGAATTGACAAAGTTCTGTTGCTAAGGTTTTCAGTTGTAGATTAGAGACTTGCAAAACTTCGCGGGTAATTTTTCGGGCTAACTTCAGCGTACAGGTAACATTTGGTGCTTGCTTACCTCCGAGATATTTTAAATCAAAGGTGGCGTTATGAAAGACCTTTTCTATTTGAGGATTAGCTATAATTTGATTAATGAAATATGCTGCTAAATCAGGTTTGTTCAATACATCCAGGATAAAAGCAGAATCACTTGTTAAGTTTGTAGGTTCAGCAAGTACCTGAATGAGCGACAGTTTGGGATAGTAAGTATCCCAGTCAGCGATTTCTGTATCTAGCCATAGTGTTTTAGCTGAGGCAAATTTGGCTATTTGCGTTCGGATTTCAGTTGGTTGTGTGAGATATTGCATTGGCTAAAATTAAAAAAAATCATATTTTAGCTATGAAACAAATTAATTGGTCTTGTAGCTTAGCTTTTGGATTAATAATTTTCACCTTTTGTTCTTGACACAAGAGTTCAATCAAAAGTTGAACATCAGTTTCTTTAACAAAAGGAAACTGATTAACACACTGTGTAATTAAAGTTAAAACTCCCATATAACCTTGAGTTTTAATTAGACTCAACAAGAAATCTTTGACAGATCTGAAATCTTTTTTCCCATTTCTATCGTCTTCATCAGACTCTTGTTTAGAAACGATTTCTAAATCCTGTAACAAAGTACATTTTTCTAAAAGTTGAGACTCACGGATTAAGGTTTTTAGTTCCTGTAAAGTAATGGTTTTACCTGCAATCACTAATTCCTGAGCAAGTGCAGAATTCACTAAGCTGTGATACGTCGCTAAATAGTGAACAGAAGTTAAATTTGGCTTGATATGACGATGATTAGTATAGGTGAAAATCTGTTGGTAGATCTGATTTCCAGCAAGGTTTGGTTTCCCTAATCCTCCAGCCCGAATTAAGTACATAGTTTGGCAGAGATTTTGCTGAATCGCTTTCTGACAAGCACTTATCACATTGAAAAAACTTGTCATGTGTGAATCTTCTGTCCAGACTATTCCTACTCGTTCACGCTTACCAGGTTGTTGATAACTTAGGGAATAACTGGCGTACTTTCCACTTATGAGTTTGGTCTTAATTCCCTGTACTTCTAAGACAGCTAGGGCTTCTTGCAACATCCCAATAAGTTCGGGAGCAGCTAACAAAGTAATTTTGGTAATTTTTTCCTGAACTTTTTTATATTCCTTTTGCCACAGCAACTTTAATTCCGCTTCACTTTTATCACTCTCGTTCGGCTGATCTATAATTATCGGGGTTTCAGGAGTATTAGGTTTTTGAGTGACACGGGCAATAACTTTTTTATTATTGCCTGTCTGTTGTGATGTAAGAATTACCAAAGGTTTAGTAGTATCAGTAGCTTGAGTACTTAATATTGACATTTTATACTTTATATACTCCTGTTTACCTAAATTGAGTGCATTTCTAGGCCGAGTCTTACCACCAGGAAAACTCTCTTCTAAAAATTGCTTCTTCAAAGGGAAAATAGGAGAAGTGGGCTGAGGGTTTGCTTCGTGGTGTAATACCTTCAACCTATAAGCCCAGAGAGCTTCTGCTTGATCTAGTGTAATAAGTTTTAACTGAACTAATCGTTCAATCCTAGCTCTGTCAGCACGCTGAATACGAGCATTATTTCTTTTCCAGGTATCAGTAATGACACTTATAATGACAAGGAAATTTTTGAGATAGCTATTATGAATAGTTGTATTAACATTAAATAAAACCTGAAAATCCTGAGAGCCGTCTGGTAAGCGAGGAATGTTGTCTAAATTATCAAAACATAGAACAATAGGCTGAGTGTCAGTAGCAATCCTGCCAAAGTTTGCTAAAATATTTTTCGCTGCATCTTCTGAATCAATACAGTGTTTGACTTTTAACTCTTGCATAGACTCTTCACTTAAGTCATCTCCTTTTAACCACTCACAGGCTAAGGGATATAGTTCTGGATTTGTCAGGTCATGCAGCACACCAAAAAAGATGTCAGGATTATAAATACCAGCTTGTTTATAGGTTTGCTTAAGATGCTTGATGAATTTTTGGCGATCGCTTTGTAATAATAGCCAGATACTATCATTAAAAAATCTCTGCTGAAGATTGCGTTTGGTAAAGGCAGATAAGCTTTTTAGCCATAACATCAACTGAGATTCTTGCTCGCCTTCTGGCACTTGGATTAAACTATCAACTGTATTGCGCAGGACATGACGCCAAATATAGTCGCTATCAGCCCAAGAATCGATGTAGGCAAAAAAAGCTTTAGGGTTAAAGGTGCGTTTGAGCCGACTTAATAAATAACTTTTGCCAGAACCGGAGTCACCTAAAAGTAAGACACTACGACTACGATTGTCTGTGCAAACTAAGTTTAATAGCTCTTCAAGTTCAGCTATTGTTTCTTGATGAATTGACTCAACCATTAACATTGAGTCTTGTTGTTCTCCCCAAAAGTTACCGGGTTTCAAATTTGTCAGATCAAAAGGATTTACCTCGCGTTTAATGATGTCGTTTATGGATGGCATAGTTGTATTGAGGTGAGAATAGCGAACTGAGTTTTAGTGTGAAAAAGACTGATCTATTGCTAGTTGACGCTGATAAAGAACAGTGGCCCACCAATATTTTGAATAATTCCTGCATCAATTTGTTCTGGAGTATAGGCACTAGCTTCTTGCAAGGTACTTAACTCAATTTTGTCACTCGCTTGCAGACGATAAAGTGCCTTATCTAATTCTTCCCTTGACATTGGAGGTTGTAACTTTTCTCGCACATGAAAGATTGGCAAATAATTGTCAGTTCCCAGTTCCCGATCCAATCTCCGGATGGTTTGTAAAATATCTTCGTCACTAATATTGACAATCGTTTCTGGAGAAGATTCTTCACTCTGATGTGCTGAAGTAGATACCTGTTCAGGCTTATCGTGCAAAGATTTTCGCAGAAACCGCACGTAGTTATTCAGCAAATCCAAGTTAATGGTTGCAGCACCCTTTGGAGTGTAATCTTCGCGTAAATACTCCAGTCCTCGTTCAGTCAGCCAAACCTCAGCTTTAACTCTTTGGCGTTTGATTTCAGCGTCAATCAATCCCCGTTCACTCAGGGTTTTCAATATCTCTTCTTTCTCAGGCGCTTTCAACGACGAAATTTTGATTTGACTTGGGGAGACTTTAGCCGCAGCTTTACTTATCTTTTCCAGTACCTTGAGTTCTTTGTCTGTGATGGGCAACTGAGCTGGTTCAAGTTTCAGTAGAGCGTTACCAGGTGGTAAAATCTTGACTGTGGCAATCTCGCGGGAATAGTCTAGTAGCTCGCGATCGCCTAAATTTTGGCAAATTTTGTCTTTACCTTTAAAACTATCGAAAATACTAGCACTAAAGCTTGATTTATAATTAGCGCATCCTAATAACTTGAGTAGGAACTTTAATTCATTTGTATCCATGCGGATTCTTGCCTGTATTTAATTCAGCACCACTCTAGCTCAAGTGGCAATAATTGACACCCTTTTTTATCCTATTTGGGGTATTTAGGCAGGATGAGTGTTATTAAAACATCAATACAGATGTGTTAAGTTATGTCCTGCGAACACGCTACTATGCTGGGCACATTTAAAGCGAGAGTTTATAATACAGTATACTACAACGTAATAATAAACTCTGTTCATGCCTTTGTGAAGTCAGATATATAGGCTGGGAAACCCTCCTGTAGTACTGGCTTGTTTTTGCGTGAGGTATTACTCCATACCTGTTAAAAATATCCGGAAATCAAATTTCTGCAACTGAAGATCTATCTCAGCATCATGATAAAAGATGCAAATCGGGGGCTAATATGGATAATTTAGAATCAAAAATTATTGATGTTTTAAAGCATGGTACTCCTCTAAGAGCAATACAAATTGCTAATAAGCTTGGAGTTGAAAGAAGAGAGATAAACCACTACCTATACTCTTCATTAAAGCATTTGGTGGTTCAAGACAGTGACTATAGATGGTTATTGAAGACAAATCAAATAAGCAATACTCAACGTCCGCCAACTCAAGCGTCAACTTCTCATACCAAGTCATCACAACCTGCAAGGCAAAATAACTTGTATAGCTTTACTAAACAAGAGATTAAACAAGATAGTCCAATTCAACCACCAACTTCTAAAACTTCATCATCACAACCTATCAAGCACGAGAACCTACAGAAATTTCATGAAAAATATTTTAAACAAAATAGTAAACTTCAACAATCTTCAACGCCTCAAAGTCCATCATCAGAGCCAGTAAGGAAAACTAATCCTTCTGAATTTATCAAGAAAGAACTTGCTCAAGCATCTCCAGAAGAGAAAGTAAAAATTTTAGAGAACGTTTTTAGGCAAGAGCAATTCAGAGAACTAGAAGATGAGGAGATTAATGCTCTCCAATCAATTTTGGAACAATCTAGGCGTGAAATAGATATAGCTAATACAGCATATACACAAGGTAAACTAAGCACGCGAAAAAATAATCCTATTGTGATTGCAGCTTTGTCAATTGCATTAACTCTAGCTACACTTTTTCTTATCAGTCAATTTCTACCAAAATTAACTAACCAAACTGTTCCAACACTTCCACAAAGTCAGTAAATGTAATAATTGCATCTCCCCTACCCCTTCACCCTTCTCACCAAATCAAACACCAAAGAACGCAACCCCACAGGTAACACCAACAACCCCAAACCAGTCCACGCCTTAGCTGGAGAAAAAGACTTCCCAGCTAAAACCAACTTTCTTCCTTTTTGCGTTTCACCTTTTGAAATCAACCGTAAACCTAACAATAACTGTGTCTCTGCAAGACGCTGTTGCCTAATTTTCTCTAGCTTTTCCGATTCAAATTGATAACTTTCCAAATACCGTAACTTATCTGTGAGATAAGGAATTGCTCTATCAATACCTTGCTGTTGTGCGTGGAAGCGATATTCCATCAAAAGTTCTGGGAGATAATAACCTTTCTTTCCTGCCAAAGCCAGCCGTACAAATAAATCATTATCCTCACAGTTTTGCCAATTAGGCTGCATAAATCCTAATTCTTGCAAGGCTGAACGACGAAATAAGGTTGCGCCAATTTGAAAGCTTTGATTAACAAAGACAACTTCCTGTAAATTATCAACAACACCTTCTGATAAATTCGCTCTACCCCAACGCCGAGAATTTTCTTGTGTTTTCGTCTGATCTCGGATATTGTTAATATCAATCACCCAGTGGTCAGTTCCAACAAAATCAATAGTAGGGTTTTGATCCAGAATTGCTGTGGTACGTGATATAAAATCTGAAGTTAACCTGTCATCATCATCAAATTTGATAAAATATTCACCCGTTGCAGCATCAAAGCCAGAGCGCATATTATTGCTTTTACCAATATTTTGCTGATGACGCATATATTTGATGCGGCTATCTGTGTACTGCGACATAAGTTTAGGAGTACTATCCGCAGAACCGTCATCGCAAACAATTAATTCAAAGTCTTGATAAGTCTGCTGAAGTACACTTTCAATTGCGAAAGGTAGCAGATTAACACGATTAAAAGTAGGAATACAAACACTGACTTTAGGCATTTTTTTAATATAGGAATCCGGTTTTGTTTATGAACTTACTAATTGAGGTAGAGAACAGGGAACGCTTAATAGGGAACAGGGAACATACACTGTTCCTTGCTGAGCAAAAATCAAATAGGAATCCTATAGTAGGGTTGACAAAAGTTAAACTTAAGAAATTGTTCTTTCAATTCTGCTCTTAACCTTTTGTACGAATCGCTTGGTTTTAACTCCTATGCTAGGCGGCTTGAGTTGCTTAGATCTTTTTTCTGGTTCCTTCAGAAATCGATAGTATAAAAATTCATTTTTGTAACGAATATCAACGTCTTCGCCTTGACACAACCGAGTAAAATCAATGGCAGAATAATTCATGTAATGCAGGCGATGAATTGGTTTTAATCCATCTTGATTGTAGAGAACATTATTAATATTGATAAAAGGGTCGGCGTCGGCACAATTGCCAGTTATGTCTTGACCATTGGGGCTGAGGGTAAAGTTAAAGAGTGGGCGCTTGCATCGTAATGTCATATAACTAAATAAGTCTGCATCACACCACCAAGACTGCTCATTAATCCAGGTAAACTCCTGGTTTTTCACCAAACGCTCTCTTAGCATCTCTAGCTCATCCTTGCCAAAAATTCCCTGTTTTGAACCGAAGAAACTAGAGCAATGTAATAGTGGTCTTACCTGAGATTCTGGCAAGCTTATTGCCTTTTCAATCCGAGCAAAGTTGAGTGCTGCAACAGGAGTTGACTTGCCATGTTCCCAATCATCAAACACAAAGTCGTAGTGGTCTAATTTTTCTAAAACCCTATCCAGAGAACTCATTGCCAAACTATCGGCATCATAAAACACAAATTGTTTAAACTTGCCATCAAATGCACACATTTTCCTGAATAAATTACTTTGTTTGTACCATTTTCTAGAGTGACCTTGCTTTAGGTGGCTAGCTTGGGCATGGGCATTCCAAGCTTGATTATAAAAATCTTCCCAGCGCTGCATTGAGCTTTTGTTCTCAAACAAGGTGACATTAGGTCGAGAACTGACCTCTAGCTTCACTCGGTCTAGTCTGTGATCATAGGGAATAATACAAATCGGAAGATTTGGGCTAACATTCACTTCAATGCTGTTTAGTAATGCCACTAATTGATTATAAACAATATCATTGGCTAGTGTGTAAATACCAAAGTTTTCCATCCGAAAATATCCTTTGTTTCTTCAAGTGGTTTATCAAAAAATTAAATTTATAACTCGGAAAATGATGATATAAATGGTGAGGACAAGTCATCCTATATGTATAGTAATCCCAAATGAGTTGTGAAAATTCCTAAACTAAGATACCCGACTTATCACCAGAAGTCGGGTATCTTGTTTTTCACAAATGTTTCTCATAAATGATTTAGGACTGCTATATCACCGCTTTTGTTAGTATAGGACTTTTATAGAACTCCTATTTGATTTTTACAAAGCTAGATCACTTTTTTTGTTTTTCCCCTGTTCCCTGTTCCCTGTTCCCTGTTTCCTATAATTAGGTTTATGAACATCTTAATGCTATCTTCCACGTTTCCCTATCCTCCTACACGAGGCGGAACCCAGGTAAGGACATTTCATTTACTCAAGTATCTCGCTCAACATCATGCTATTACCCTGGTGACTCAACGAGAGCCTGATGTCACAGATACAGAAGTACTAGAATTACGGAACTATGTTGATAACTTAATTGTTTTTAATCGCCCTCAAGATACGAGTGAATCAGGAAGATTACTAAAAAAAATCCAGCGCTTTTATTCTTTTATACAACAAGGAACACCGCCAAGTGTGTTAAACCGTTACTCAAGCGAGATGCAGACTTGGATTGATAACTTCGTGGAGGCGGGAAAATGTGATGTTATTACCTGTGAACATAGCGTCAATGAAATTTATGTGCAACCCCACTTTCAAAAAAATCTTAGAACTATAGTTAATGTTCATAGTTCAATCTATGGTACTTGTCGCAACCAGCTAAAAACGGGTATTTCAGAAAATAGATTTCGAGACAAACTTTATCTACCACTTTTGCGTCGCTATGAACAACGCTACTGCTCTAAATTCTCAGCAATTGTGGTGACAACAGAAGAAGATAGAATTCAGATGCAAGAATTTAACCCGAACAGCGAAATTCAAGTTATTCCCAATGGCGTAGATTTAGTTTCTTTTCCCTACCGCACTCATGATCCAAACGGACATCGCATCATTTTCATTGGTGCAATGGATAATTTAGCAAACATTGATGCTGTTTGCTTTTTTAGCAACGAAGTCTTAAGCGAAATTCAAAAGCTTTACCCTGATACCACTTTTGATATTGTTGGTTCTCGTCCTGCACCAGAAGTTTTAGCACTCAAAGAAAAACCCGGAATTACTGTTACCGGGCGTGTTCCTTCAATGGTAGAATATTTGCACAAAGCAACAGTCTGTGTTGTGCCAATGCGAACGGGATTTGGTATTAAAAATAAAACTTTAGAGGCGATGGCTGCAGGTGTGCCAGTCGTAGCTAGTGAGCGTGGTTTAGAAGGACTAAGTGTAGATGGTTCAAATATACCACCCAGAGCATTACGAGCAAATCAGCCTACAGAATACGTTACTGTTATCAGTCAATTATTTGAAAATTCGCAATTGCGAACAGAATTATCTCGTAACGCCAGACAATTAGTAGAAACGGAATTTACTTGGGAAAGCGCAGGTAAACGCTATGAAGAAGTCCTAACAAGTACTGGGTGTTGATATCACACGGTTTATGACGACTGGTTATCAGTCACGGTGTTAGGCGAATTACCCTCGATAACGTTATTATTTTGAGTGCTGTGTGTGTAGATTGGCATAACAACATTATCGATTTTGTTTCTTATGACTGTAATCCCTCCACTTGCCTGATCCAGATAAATACCGGTGATCGGATAGCCTGCAGCCCAGGGAGAACGAACAAGATCGTGAATATTATTATCTGAAATCGAGGTATTATCTTGATTAGACAAAGTATAAATACCCGCACCGTCATCAAGGGTGTTCATGACGTTGTAAATTTCGTTGTTCCTGATAGTATTGCTTTTTAGCTTGTAGATATCCTTCGTCCATCCCCAGCCGATGCTGATGCCCGTGTAAGGAAGATTCCACAGTTTGTTGTTTTCAACGGTCATGTTTTCCACAAAACCAGCGAAAATTCCTACCGAACTTTGATAGTCTTGACCAAGGGCGGTAAGGGTATTGTTATTGATGCTAACATTACGGATCGTCGCTGTTGCAGGTTCCGCCTTTAAGAGGGTATCCATGACGATGCCTTGTCCCCCCAGGTTCTCGAAATGGCTGTCCGTAATGGAGAGATTTTCAACATTGCTAGAAGCATTGATGCCTGAAGCGCTCATATTAAGGAAGCTACATTTTTGAAAGCTGACGTTTCCCGCGTAAGACAGTTCTACCCCTGCGATCATCGTCGTATCACCCCATACATTGGTTGTGCTAATTTCCGTGCCAGCCTGCCCGCCGATAAATCCTTTTTGCGAAGGTCCTGTCCAGTTCGCATCCTGAAAAACGATACCCTGAAAAACAATATTCTGTACTGGTTTTTCAGCAGTTCCGGCAATTTTTACAATCTGATCAAGACGTGGGGCAATAACAGTGGCTCGGGACATGTTTTCGCCTGGGCGGGGTATGTAAAATAAAATGTGTGCTTGCTTATCGAGATAAAATTCTCCCTTGTTGTCAAGAAATTCATAAGCATTCTCAAAATAATACGAGAGTTGTGGCTCTAAGAATTGGGTATTCACCATAAAAGCCAGATCTCTGCCTGGATTCTGCAGCGTGACAGAAGCAATGTTGCCGTTTATAAAAAAATCTTCAATTTTAAATCTGTTGATAGTCCAGTGTCTGAAAACTATCATTTCTGCTTCGCTGAGTTTGTTCCATCGATTGATCTCGTTTGGCTTTATTTCCACCCTTTTATTGGGTATATCCCAATTAACAACACGAAAATAAGTGCCAGCATTTGGTTGTCGGGCGCGGATAGCTGGAACGCCATTGACGAACAGCCGACGAAAATCTTGGTTCTCCACCGCAGCCTGAAAAATCTTTCCGTCCTGAGTTTGCCATCCCGTAATCACCTTACCGCCTGAAAGTTGAACTTTTCCAGACGTTTGAGCTTGAAAAATGATCGAATGCCCGTTGAAACCACTGTCTTGTGCATTAAGGGTAAAAGTATCCGGCAGGTAATAGGTGCCATTTTTCAGAATAACGGTTATATCGTTTTTCATCGAGGTATTGACGGAACGCAGATACTGCTGCACGCTTGTCAGGGAGCAGGGTGCTTTGCTTGTACAGGCATTCCCGTTGCCGTCAGGACTGACATATAGCGTTTTTACCTGTGTTGCAACGTTGTTCTCGTTTGGGTTGAGGGAAATGATCGCAGAATCCGACAACTTTCTAAATAACTTACCCGTAGGACTAGCCAATCCTGGCTTTGTTTGGCTGCTTATTGAGAAGAATATCAACAAACAAGATCCAAAAATCCGCAAAACTGGAAAGGTTATTCCGTTTTGTTTACGAAAAATGAAACGGTTGACCAGATGATTATTCATGTAGTAAAATATGACTCGCAGAGAAAAGAAACATATGTACTTTTCCCGTAGTGGAAAAGCTCAAAAAAACTGGGCGATCGCTCTTGATCCCCAAATGCCTTGTTTTCAATTGGACAAGTAATACTGATACCCGCGTTGCATTCAAAGATAGTAGGTGGGCGCTTCATCTCCCCCTATTTCTAAATGCTGTTTTTTACAGCAGTTTTCACCTAAATGAACCGCACCTTTTGTAAGGGTGCAATGTCTTGTGCCCCTACGACTGTGGTCTATTTACCTAAAAATGGCTGTAAAATTAATTAGTATAAAAATCCGCAAAACTGGAAAGGTTATTCCGTTTTGTTTACGAAAAATGAAGCGGTTGACCAAATGATTATTCATTTGGTAAAATATCACTCACAGAGAAAACAAACATATGTACTTTTCCCGTAGTGGAAAAGCTCAAAAAAGCTGGGCGATCGCTCTTGATCCCCAAATGCCTTGTTTTCAATTGGACAAGTAATACTGATACCCGCGTTGCATTCAAAGATAGTAGGTGGGCGCTTCATCTCCCCCTATTTCTAAATGCTGTTTTTTACAGCAGTTTTCACCTAAATGAACCGCACCTTTTGTAAGGGTGCAATGTCTTGTGCCCCTACGACTGTGGTCTATTTACCTAAAAATGGCTGTAAAATTAATTAGTATAAAAATCCGCAAAACTGGAAAGGTTATTCCGTTTTGTTTACGAAAAATGAAGCGGTTGACCAAATGATTATTCATTTGGTAAAATATCACTCACAGAGAAAACAAACATATGTACTTTTCCCGTAGTGGAAAAGCTCAAAAAAGCTGGGCGATCGCTCTTGATCCCCAAATGCCTTGTTTTCAATTGGACAAGTAATACTGATACCCGCGTTGCATTCAAAGATAGTAGGTGGGCGCTTCATCTCCCCCTATTTCTAAATGCTGTTTTTTACAGCAGTTTTCACCTAAATGAACCGCACCTTTTGTAAGGGTGCAATGTCTTGTGCCCCTACGACTGTGGTCTATTTACCTAAAAATGGCTGTAAAATTAATTAGTATAAAATGCAACTCCTCTAACAACATTTATATTCGATGTTTTTGCTATACGCAATACGTGAATATACTGAATTTGCATATTTTCACTTAGTCCTGGTAGTGTATGTGATTCAAATGGAACCGCTATATAACCCTCTTGCAACGCCCCATTCATGCACTTTGGACTTACCCTAACAACAAAATTCCCGACTTCTTTTAAAGAAGTCGGGAATCTGAGTATGCGTGATTTATGCGCTTTGCGCAGGCTACACCTACACAAATCAAATCGGATTGGTATATTTGCTTCAAACCAGAAGCACTATGTTATGCTGATCAGTCTTCGGACGCTTTTGTTGTGTAATAATGTCAACTGATTTATACTGGTTTTAAAAGTGATTTAGAGTAACTATTAGCTGCGATACGCCTTTGGCGTCTGGCCTTTGGGCGATCGCCCCGGTAGCACAAACGCAATCATGCATCTGGCTAGAGCCGCACTAGGACATTCCCTAACTTCGTCTGTAGAGACTGCCCACAGTTGTGATCTAAAAATCTGATCGCAGAACAAACACCGCTTTCAATTGCGTGCTCGTCATGATATTGTGACTATATGCGGCTAGCAACCGTTACTGTGAGACTAACCTATTCCTCCTTATTTGTTATTGATTTTTCTGTCTTCATACTTTGCAACTGTTCTAGCAAGCAATCGACTTCTGCCTGCAAATGCATAAATTTTGTTAACTGCTCAGCTTGGTAGTAACACTTGTTTAGTTTGCTTGCCAAGATACTTTGGGTTTCTTTTTCTGACACACTAGATGTAGACATTGACGTATCTATCCATAAATCAACTCACACCATTAGAGATATTATAATAGGCGAGTTTTAATAATTATTAAATAATTGTATATTTTTCTCGCACAAATTTAACACCTCTGACAGGATGTTTGAAAAGTGTTCATTTATCGTGCTGTTTCCGTAGCGGCAACGTGTAGAAGCATGTTACGCAAAATCAGCAATTCCTTTTTTAGGAGTTATCTTCGCACTGCGCCGCACTTCAATATGACAATTTTGACTTTCACAAACATCCTTTAGAATTGTATTTTAGGAGACTGCACATGGGACAGTTTTGTTCCAAAAAACAATTTCACCAATCATAGATGCTAGATACCCCTTGCGCTTGCATAGCATCTGGGGTGCAAAATAAATACTACATAGTGTTCTCAATTGGAGCTAAGAGCTTTTAAATACCGTGACTTTGAGCCTGTCTGCTGCTAAATCTCATCGCCAACCCTGGCTTGGACTTATAGAACAATATCGCGAGTACTTGCCTGTCAACGAAAAAACACCAGTTATCACTCTACAGGAGGGCAATACACCCTTAATACCTGTTCCCTCTATAGCACAACTTGTTGGTAGACAAGTGCGTGTCTTCGTCAAATACGATGGTCTTAACCCCACTGGTAGCTTTAAAGACCGAGGGATGACATTGGCAATTTCTAAGGCAAAGGAAGCTGGAGCAAAAGCGGTTATCTGTGCTAGCACGGGCAACACCTCAGCAGCCGCAGCAGCTTACGCTCGCCGTGGAGGTATGCGTGCCTTTGTCTTAATTCCTGATGGCTATGTGGCGCTGGGCAAGTTGGCACAGGCGTTGCTGTATGGGGCAGAAGTCCTGGCAATCAAAGGTAATTTTGACCAAGCGCTAGAAATTGTGCGCGAAATGGCCGAAACTTATCCAGTCACTTTGGTAAACTCTGTCAATCCTTACCGTTTAGAAGGTCAAAAAACAGGGGCGTTTGAAGTTGTTGATGTTTTGGGTAATGCTCCAGACTGGCTGTGCATCCCAGTGGGAAATGCAGGAAATATCACAGCATATTGGATGGGTTTTTGTCAATATCATCAAATCCAAAAGTGCGATCGCCTACCTAAGATGATGGGATTCCAAGCAGCAGGTGCCGCTCCCCTTGTAACAGGACAGCCAGTCGCACATCCAGAAACCATAGCCACAGCAATTCGTATTGGCAACCCCGCTAGCTGGGAAAAAGCAGTTGCAGCCCAACAAGCAAGCACGGGCAAATTCCATGCCGTCACCGATGCGGAAATTATTGAAGCTTATCGCCTTTTGGCATGCGAAGAAGGGATTTTCTGCGAACCTGCTAGCGCCGCTTCCGTCGCCGGTTTGTTACAGGTGAAAGACCAAGTTCCCACAGGTGCGACAGTCGTTTGCGTCCTCACCGGAAATGGTCTTAAAGATCCAGATACAGCAATCAAACACAGCCAGAGCCAATTTAAACAAGGCATTGAGCCAGAACTGTTGGCAGTCGCAGACGCAATGGGATTTTAGAAGACAACGAGAAAGAGGGAAGAAGGGAAGGAGGGAAAGAAAGTTAATGCTCAATAACTCTTTTAGCTCACTCCCATACTTTCTCACTCCTACATTCCCACACTCCCTCACTCCGTTAATTCCCTCTTTTTTGTCAAACCATTTATAGCATCAGCAAGAGCTGTGGTTAAACTTTTGCGCGTTTGGGTGTGGTTGTCTTGTTCTGTTTTCAAAGCTTGTAGCAGGCGATCGCGTTCTTTGGTAACCAAAATCAATTTTGCTTGCAATTCCTCCACAGATTTTAGTTGTTCGACTTGTTGTTCAATGACTGTTGCAGCAGTGGGATCATCAAGTCGTGCGTCCTCAATACCTTTAATTTGCTGTATTTCTGCTTTTAAAGACGCAATCGTCTGCTGCCCCATTTGAGCATCTGTACGGCGTTGTTCTGCTTCGATGTTGTAAAGTTTGCGCCATTTTTCGCCACTTTGCCACCCCGCGTCCTGTTCGGCTTGAAGTTCCGCAATCTGCTGTTTGAGGGCTTTAATTTCTGCCAACCACTGTGAAGTTAATTCTTCTGTCATAAATGCTTTTGTTTTTTACTGTTTGAGATAGTATTTTTTTTTACACAAGTACTGTACTACTTTAACGAAGTTTTACAAAACTAAGGATCAAGTATTACCATTCCCAGTTAGAGAGTTAAAATATTTAACGGTTTGAAAACTCAAATGTAAACGCCCCAATGTCTGAAATTCCCCCTTCCTACCCCATAATTGAACCGGATGTCAGTGTACCGACTTTAAGAAGGTTGCGTCAGTTAAGTCGCTTACTCGATAGAGCTATTACTCTTCCAGGAACGCAAGTTAGTGTTGGTCTAGATCCAATCATAGGATTAATACCTGTTGGTGGTGATTTTTTAGGAGTCATGCTTTCAGCGTACATTGTCCTTGAAGCTGCACGACTAGGAGCACCTGCCGCTACTTTAAGTAGAATGATGATCAATATCATTCTTGATGGCTTAGTAGGTGCAATACCCATAGCAGGAGACTTGTTTGATTTCGCCTGGAAAGCGAACGAGCGTAATGTTAAGCTACTGGAAGATCATCTGAGGTCTCCTAGCCACAGGAAGAGTGCAGACAAGTGGTTTGTATTTGGGGTTTTTATTGTATTATTCATAGTTGCTATTGTATTAGTCGCATTTACCGTAATGTTCATTAGACTGCTTGGATCACTGCTTGTAATGCTACAGGGATTGTTAAGTGGCGGTTAAAACAGTGAACAGTGAACAGTGAACAGATAACTGATAACTGGTTAGATAAGTTACGACAAAAAAAATGAAAGACTGGTGGCAAGAGACTTTCCCGAAAGGTCGGCAAAATCTTATAATTACCGATGCGAATGGGTATCCTGTCAAAATAGCTTACGGTGAAAAAGGAACAGGTAAACCTTTATTCCTGTTACATGGTGTTGGCAGTTGGAGCTACAATTGGCGTCATAGTGTTCAGCCACTCTCTGAGCATTTTCGAGTCATTTGTTTTGATGCTAAAGGTTACGGGTTTTCCGAAAAACCTGTGTCTCGTCGGGAACAAAGTGGTCATCAAATTATTGAGTTTGAAAGAATAATTCTTTCCTTATGCGATGAACCCGTTGTTCTTGTGGCAGAATCTTTAGGTGCATTAATTGCTCTTGGGCTTGCTCAAACAAATCCCCAGTTAATTGCACGGCTTGTAGTCCTGAATGTACCTATTTTTCCCCAACGTTTACCTCATTGGGGAATGTCGTTACTTTCTCAAATACCTTTAGAAATGGTGCAAGCGATCGACTCTTTTCGTCTAGCGCATTTATTTGCACC
This sequence comes from Brasilonema angustatum, assembly GCF_059505445.1. Taxonomy (NCBI): domain Bacteria; kingdom Bacillati; phylum Cyanobacteriota; class Cyanophyceae; order Nostocales; family Scytonemataceae; genus Brasilonema; species Brasilonema angustatum. The sequence goes on from NZ_JCACKO010000156.1 coordinate 104,553, forward strand.
ACTCGTCAGAGAAATTATGGCAATAGAAAGGCGTGGAGTTTTATACGATCCATCAATATTGACACAGGAAGATGTTCACTGGATAACTTATCCTTACACTGAAATTCCAGGAACTCTTACGAAGGTGGCTGAAGAATTACAAATTGCAGCCCGAGAAATCGAACACTTACAAACCAATAAACCCAATCTCATCAGTAAAGTTCAGGAGAATCTCGGTGCAATTAGATGTCCTACCCTGATTTTATGGGGTGAACTAGATAGTTGGTTTCCTGCTAGCGATGGAGAAAAATTGCGTCAGCGCCTTCTGGATGCAAAATTACAAATTTTACCCAACTGCTGTCATGATGCGTCTACTGGTGCTTCACAAGCGGTGAATGCAGCGATTCTTCATTTTTTGCAAGAAACCAATTTTTATGAAACCAGTGAACACTTAACAGTGAACAGTGAACAGTAGACCTCTTGCAAAAGTCCTTGTTAGAGTAAAATGGGGACTTGTAAAAGGCGAT